>VEPB01000525.1 GCA_012026715.1 Methylococcaceae bacterium
ATTGAGGAACTCCCCATGAGATCACCCGTTCTACGGTTTGCCTGCACGGCAATCCTCGGCGTCATCCCGGCCCTGTCCGACATTGCCCAGGCCAGCGATGACCTAGCTGTCCAGCTGGGACCGCGCCCCTACTTCCTGGTCAACGACATGGAAGAGGGCAAGCTCAAGAACGAGCTGAAGAAGTGCGCCAATGGCCCGTTCAGGAAGACCGATTTCTCCATCGGCCACCGCGGCGCCGCCCTGCAGTTCCCCGAGCACACCCGGGAATCCTACGAGGCCGCGGCCCGCATGGGCGCCGGCATCGTCGAATGCGACGTGACCTTCACCAAGGACAAGGAACTGGTGTGCCGCCACGCCCAGAATGACCTCCACACCACCACCAACATCCTGGCCATTCCGGAACTGGCGGCCAAATGCACCAAGCCCTTCGCCCCGGCCACCTTCGACAACAACGGCAACCGCCTGACCGCGGCCAGCGCCGAATGCCGCACCAGCGACATCACCCTGGCCGAGTTCAAGCAACTGCGCGGCAAGATGGATGCCTTCAATCCCAACGCAAAGACCGTGGCCGAGTATCTGGGCGGCACGCCCAATTTCCGCACCGACCTCTACGCCGGACCCACCAGCGGCACCTTGATGACCCACAGGGAGAGCATCGAACTGTTCAAGAAGCTGGGCGTGAAGATGACTCCGGAGCTGAAATCCCCCAGCGTGGCCATGCCCTTCGACGGTTTCAGCCAGGAAGATTACGCCCAGAAGATGATCGACGAATACCGGGCCGCCGGGGTCTCGCCCCGCAAGGTGTTTGCCCAGTCCTTCAACATCGCCGACGTGCTGTACTGGATCGATCACGAACCGGCCTTCGGCAAGCAGGCGGTGTATCTGGACGATGCCAACACCGTCGCCGACCTGCCCGATGCCGCCACCCTGGCGGACTACAAAGCCCGCGGCATCAACATCGTGGCACCGCCCACCTTCGCCCTGCTAGCGCTGGACGCCGACGGCGAAATCGTGGCGTCGGACTATGCCAAGAACGCCAGGAACGCCGATCTGGACATCATCACCTGGACCCTGGAGCGATCCGGTATCCTGGCCGACGGCAACAACGGCTTCTATTACCAGACCATCGATGCCACCATCCAGCGCGAGGGCGACACGATGAAGGTGCTGGACGTGCTGGCTCAGCAGGTGGGCATCCGCGGCATCTTCTCCGACTGGCCGGCCACCGTGACCTATTACGCCAATTGCAAGGGCCTGTAAGCATCGATGGATTACGGCGCGCCCGAACGCCTCTTGATCGACGGAGAGGCCACACCGTGCGCGCCTAACCCATCCTACGGAATTTCCACATTCATCGATCATCCAGGAAACTCAACCATGTATATCCGTTCCTTGTCCGCAGCCGTGCTGATGGGCCTGTTCTCCGCCTGCGCCGCGCAGGCCAGTCCCGATAGCCGCACCGTCAGCGTCAAGCTGATCGCCGTCAACGACTTCCACGGCCAGATCGAATCCCCCGGCACGTTCCGGATGGATGCCACCGCCACCAGTGCCGTGCCCGCCGGCGGGGTCGACTGGTTCGCCGGCTACGTGGC
>VEPB01000407.1 GCA_012026715.1 Methylococcaceae bacterium
CGATGCGGCTGTTGCGGCCGACCCCATGCAGCAGCAACGCGGCCCTGGCGTCGGAGACGTAGCCGGCATCCTTGGCGCTCAGTGGCCCGGTGGAATCGCCGTTGCCCGCCAGCAGCCAGGAAATCAGCCCGGAAACGACGCTCCCCTTGCGGGAGCCCGATGTATTGGTGCTGTTCATCGTTTGCCTCAGCCGACCGTCGCCTTGATTTGCCCCTTCTGCAGGGCGTCCATCACCGCGTCCTTGGGACCGTTGGCGACCACCCGGCCGCGATCCAGCACGATGATGCGATCCACCAACGACAGCAGCGAGGCCCGGTGGGTCACCAGGATCAGGGTCTTGCCGGCGAATTCGGCCGCCAGCCGGGCCTTGAGCTGCTCCTCGGTACTGTAGTCCATGGCATTGGTGGGCTCGTCCAGCACGTAGATGGGCGGCGACAGCAGCAGTGCCCGCGCCAGCGCGACGCTTTGCCGCTGGCCGCCGGACAGTTGGCCGCCCCGTTCGCCCACCGGCAGATCGAAGCCCAGCGGGTGGCCGCCGAGGAAGGCGGTGACGCCGGCCAGCTCCGCCGCCCGCAGCACGCTGCCATCGTCGGCGTAGGGCGCGCCCACCACGATGTTGTCGCGCACGCTGCCATAGAACAGATGGCTGTCCTGGGCCATGTAACCGATGTTGCGGCGCAGGTCGATGGGATCGATCTGGCGCAGGTCGGTACCGTCCACCAGAATGGCGCCTTCCTGAGGATCGTACAGCCCCAGGATCAGCTTTTCGACGGTGGACTTGCCGCAACCGATGCGGCCGATGATGGCCACGCGCTCGCCCGCTCCGACCGAAAACGACACCTCGTCGAGCGCCTTGACCGGACTGTTGGGGTAGCTGAAACTGACATTTTTGAATTCGATCCGGCCGACCAGGCGGGGGCGATGCAGGAATCGCTCCTCGTCGGCCCGCTCCAGCGGCAGGTTCATCATCCGGTTCAGCGAATCCAGCGAGGCCTTGGCCTGGTGGTAGCGGACCAGCAGCGACGCCGCCTGGCTGATGGGTGCCAGGGCGCGGCTGGTGAGCAGGGTACAGGCGATCAGGCCGCCCATGGTCAATTCGTTGTCGGAGATGCGGTAGACGCCGACGATGACCACCAGAACGTAGCTGATCTGCTGCAGCAAGGTGGTGGCGTTGACCGCACCCTGCGAAAGGGTCCGCACCTTGATGCTCTGGCTGCCGATGTTGCCGATGATATCTTCCCAGCGGCGCTGGAACTGCCCCTCGGCGCCCTGGCACTTGATCGCGTCGAGGCCGCCGATGGATTCGATCAGGGTCGCCTGCTTCTGCGAGGCGAAGCGAAACAACTCGGCGATCTCCGCCTTTAGGGATTGCTGCAGCGCCAGCGCGACGACCAGCCCGAGCGGCAGCGCCAGCAGCGGAATCAGCGCGATGCTGCCGCCGATGACGGCGATGATGGCGATGAACAGCGCCAGGAACGGCAGGTCGATGACGGTGGACAGCGTGGCCGAGGTGATGAAGTCCCGGAAGAACTCGTATTCCTGCAGGTTGTTGGCGAAGGCCCCGACCGATTCCGGCTTGACGTCGGTGCGTATGCCCAGGACCCGCTCATAAATGGCCGACGACAACATCAAATCGGCGCGCTTGCCGGCCGCATCGAGGAAATAGCCGCGCAGGCCGCGCATCACCGCGTCGAACACCGCCACCAGCATCATGCCAGCCGCCAGGACCCAGAGGGTCTCCTCGGCATCGTTGGGCACCACCCGGTCGTAGACGTTCATGACGAACAGCGGCGAGGCCAGGGCGAACAGGTTGATGAGCAGCGACGCCAACAGTACGTCGGCGTAGATCGGCCAGGACTTCCAGATGACGTCCCAGAACCAGTGGCGCGGCCGGTAGCCCGGCGCCTCCTGGGCGCGGCGGTCGAACCGGAAGCGGTGGCGTACGAAGATCGCCCGGCCGCTGTAGGCGGCTTGCAATTCATCAAGACGCGCCGTGGCGATTCCCCCGGTTTCCGGCTCCATCAGCTCCAGCACGTCCCCGTCCCGCCGGTTTAGCACGCAGGCCGTACCGTCCTTGAGCAGCAGCACCGCCGGCAGGACCAGCGCCGGGATCTGGTCGAGACTCCGCTGCACGAGGGTCGCGCTCAGTCCGACCCGTTGCGCCGAGCGGAGGAACAGATCGGGGGTGAGCCGCCCGTCCACCAGCGGCAGGCCGGCGGTCAGCGCGTCGGCGCTGCGCGGTTCGTGGAGCACCCGGCACAGGCTGACCAGACAGGCCAGCAGGGGATCTCGGGAAGGGGAAGGAACGGGTGGCTCGGCAGAATCAATCATGGCGATGGCGGACTGGGATCGATGCGATCAGGCGATAGGGTTCTTGCGGCGCGGCAATCCGCGCCGGACCGGAGGTCTCACGCGGTTCCCGGGGAGGTATCAGCGGATGCGGACGGCGGGCCCGACAGGTAGCCCTGGATACCGTCCAGCTTGAGCCGCAGCAGGGTGTCACGCTCGTCAGGGCTTTCCACCGCTTCCGCGATGACCTTGATTTCCAGGTCGTGGGCCGCCTTGGTCAGCGCCTGTACGAAGAACTGATTGTCGCGGTTCGCTCCGATCTGGCGGATGAAGCTTCCGTCGATTTTCAGATAGTCGACGCGCAGCGAATGGAGATAAGCGAACGAGGCGAAGCCCCGGCCGAAATGGTCCAGGGAGAAGCGGCTGCCGAGTGGATCGATGCGCCGGAGAAAACCGCGGACATGGTCCAGATTGCCGATGACGCCATATTCGCTGGTCTCGAATACGATGCGGGCCGCCGCGTCCGGCTCGGCGTGGAGCGCATCGGCGAGCCAGTTTAGAAATTCCGGGTCCGCCAGCGAGGGCGATGCCAGGTTGACCGCATAGCAACGGGCCTCCCTGCGATCATGGCGCAGGTGACGCAGGATCAGGGTGACGCTCTCTCGCTCCAGCTCGCGTCCCAAGCCGCCCCGTTCCGCCATCGGCAGGAACACCGCTGCCGGAAGCGTCTCGCCGGCAGGACCGGACACCCGCAGCAGCGCCTCCAGATGCAGCACCGCCGGAGTTTCGGCCAGCGACAGCACCGGCTGGAAGTGCA
>VEPB01000280.1 GCA_012026715.1 Methylococcaceae bacterium
ATCGCTGGCCTGGGCAATGTCGGACAGGGCCGGGATGACGCCGAGGATTGCCGTGCAGGCAAACCGTAGAACGGGTGATCTCATGGGGAGTTCCTCAATTACATATTAGATGGGTAGGGGCGACGAAGGACTCGTCGGCCACCCAGGCTAAGGGGGGTTTGTGCCAGCTTCGTGAAGGTTCGGTTGAGTTTTGGTGACACTGCCGCCGCCCGATGGGGCGGCGACAGGTGCGGTTCAATAAACCAGGCTGGAACTGCCGAGCAAGGCGCCGCAGCCGGTATTTTTGACCACCGCCAGCACCTGCTGGGGCAGGGGGCCCGATGCGTCGGGATCGATGCCGATCAGGCCGTCGGCGCTAACGTTCGTGCACAGCACGTGGCCGGAGGCGACCGGATCGGCGCTGGCGATGCCAAGGCTCTGCAGCACCTGGGTCAGCACGATGGCGTCGGTGCCGGCGACGAAGTCGGTGACGGTGTCAGTGCCGTCTTCCAGCCGGTTGAACAGGAAACGGTCGGCGCCGGCTCCGCCGCTCAGGGTGTCGTTGCCGCCCAATCCGATCAGGTCGTCGGGACCGGCCGTGCCCACCAGGGTGTCCGCCGCGCCGCTGCCCGTGAACGTGGTCCGGGGCGGCGCCGTCAGGTTCAGACCCACTACGAGGGGGTCGTGGTCGGAGGTGCGGAAGGCGTCCGCCGCATACAGGGTCGACTGCTGGCCGGCGGTCTTGAAGTTGGTGTTGTAGTCCAGCACGCCCGGTTCGTCGGCGTTGATGTGCCATTCCAGTACATCGGCGACCTGGAGGGCCAGGCTGGGGGAGGCCAGCATGTGATCCAGATAGCCCCACTGCCCGTCGAACACGTAGGAATAGCCCTCCGCCCCGATGCGGGCTTCGATCAGGTCGATGTAGCCGCCGTTCTTCAGGGCCGTCACCGGGTCCTCCTTGGCGTAGGAATTGAGGTCGCCGGCGATCAGGATGTCGCCGTCGTTGGTGCCGGTGGGGTCGGTCAGCAGCCAGCTCACCAGCTGTTCGGCGGCGGCGGTGCGGGTCAGGTTGCAGTTGCCCTGGCCGTCCAGGGCATCCGGGTCGGGCCCCACCGGACTGATGTTGTCGGCGCAGGAGCTGCCCTTCGACTTCAGGTGGTTGGCGACGGCGATGAAGCGGGCGCCGCTGGCGTTCTCCTGGAAAGCCTGGGCCAGCGCCGGCCGGTTCCGGCCGATGGTGCCGGTGCCGGGCTGGAACAGGCCGAAGGCTCCGGTGTTGAGGGCCGCGGTGGAGCCGACCGGGGTCACCTTGGCCGGTTTGTAGATCATGCCCACCTTGATGGCGTCGGTGCCCAGGGCATTGGTCTGGCCGGTGCGGGCGTCGGCGTCGATGAAGGCGTAGGTGCCGGCGGCGGTGGCCGCATTCAGCTGGTCGGTGAGGAAGCGGATGGCGCTGGCCGAGCCGTAGCCGTCGTTTTCGATCTCGTTGACCAGAACCACGTCGGCGCCGGTCCCCACCAGGTTCTGCACGGTCTTGGGCCACTGCCGGTCGAACTCCGCCTGGCTTTCGGCGCCGCGGCAGCTGGTGGAGCTGCCGCCGACCCCGTTGCTGCAGGCGGTGGTGCCGAAGGTGTTGAAGAAGTTGAGCACATTGGCGCTGGCGATCGTGAGGTTGCCGTTGGCATGAGCCGGAACCGTGGGCCGCGGATTGGCCGGCTGGAAGTTGGGAATGCCGCCGCCCAGGGTGTTCTGGGGCCGAATGCGGTAGGCGACCGGGTCCGTGGCGGAGGTGACCGAGGTGACGGTGGTGGCATCAGTCTGCGCCAACACACCCACCAGTCCGGCGATGCTGTCGCCGCCGCGCAGGGTATTGGCAGCGCTCAACGGGTTGCCGCCGCGGCCGAATACGATGGGATCAGGGTTCTGGTTCTGCAGCTCATCGTCCAGCAGGATCCGGGTGAGGCCGTTGGCTGCCTGCTGCGCCAGGGCCGCAGCGCCCGGCGAGGCGATGTGGGTGGGCTGGGTCAGCCGGCCTGCTGCCAGCAGGACTTGGCCGAAGCGCCCCAGCTGGTAATGCTCGGTCACCGACAGGGTTTGCGGCAGCCGCACCAGCATGCCCTCGTAGCGTTCCAGGTAGTCGGCGGACGGCAGCGGCAGGGTGAGGTTCGCCGGCGTCACGGTCGCCGTGGTCAGGCAGTTCTCGATGGCGGTGGCGGTGATTTCCGTCTGGGTGCCGCCGGCGCTGGAAAAGCCGTTCTCGCTCACGGTGCCGGTCACCTGCACCACCTGCCCCAGGCTGACGCTGTTGTTGTTGCCGTTGGCGACGAAGATGGCGTCAGAGGTGGCCGGGTTGCCGTCGTCGTCGCCCGGGTTCTGCAGGTAGAAGCCGCGCAGGTAGTTGGTGGCGGTGCCGCTGCCGGGATATTCGAAGTCCGCCACCACCACGCCCTGCACGGTGCGGGTGCCGGTGAGCGCGGCCGTTGGACCGGTCCCCTGAATCATGCCGATAGGCGTATCGGCCGCCGGGCAGGCCACGGGAGCGGCCGCCGTGGTGAAGCCGGCGCTGAAATCCGCCGCCGGATGGCTGCCTCCGGCATCGGTGACGCCGCTCGCCGCGACCTTGACGCGGCAGACGGTGCTGTAAGGCAGGCTGGAGGCGGGCGTGATGGTGACGGCGGTGACATTGGATGCTGAGGCGTTAGACGCAATGGAGGTGCCGTTCGGGCATTCCGCGGTGACGGCACCGGCCGCGATGTTCACCGCCACGTTGAAGTTGACGGTGACGCTGGCGGTGACCGCGACGTTGGCCGCGCCGTTGGCCGGCAAGCTGCCGGTAACGGCGGGGACGATGGCCGGCGCGCAGCTGTTGGTGGGGGACGCTCCATTGCGGGGGACTGGGGTGCCAACCGCGAAATCGCTGCCGTTCTGGTCGGTCTCGGTGCAGCCACCCCCTTGGCGCAGGTCGGACTTGGTGTTGCTGGGGGCCGCCGCCCGGCTGGCTTCGAAACAAGTGGCCGTGGTCCCGTAGCCCACCAGGTCGACGACGGAACTGCTGGCCGGGCAGGCCTGGGCCGGCAGAGAGGTCGTGGTATTCAGCAGGGCAATCTTGCCGGCTGTCGCGCTCAAATTGGTCGTCCCGGCGGCCTCGGCGGTGGGCAGAACACTGCCGGCGCTGCCGCCCGATGCCAGTTTCACCAGGTAGTAGCCACCCGCCGGAATACTGCCGGACAGCGCGGTCTTCTGACTGCCCCAACTGGTGCCGGTGGCCGAGGTGTATTGCAGCGACCAGCCCGACAGGCTCACCGGGGCGCTGCCCCGATTGAACAGTTCGACGAAGTCGTTGCGCAACGGCGCGCCGGAATTGCCACCGCCGCCATAGACCTGGCTGATGACCACGTTGGGACTGGCGGCCTGGACGGCGCTGGCCGAGGCCAGCAGCAGCACTGCGCTGAGGGTTCGGATGGACATGGCGGCGACTCTCCTGGTTTCGCTCGATAGGGATGGTGGTATGCCCGAGGCCGGCCGGGCGGGGCCGGGGCATGGGGGCTAGCCATGCCGGGACGCGGAGGGAGACCTTAACGCCGGTCTGTTAAGAAGGCGTGACGCGGAGATGACGAAGGGCGGGAGGGTGCCTACAGCCCCAATGCTGTTGAATTAGCGAGCAGGCCCGTCGTTCCGGCAGGGAATGCCGGAACCCAGGCGCTCGGGACGACGTTCGGAGTGACATCCTTGTCGTCTGGATGCCGGCAATCCGTGCCGGCATGACGGCCTATTTCAACGGTATTGGCCTCCAGCTCCCGATAGCGTGCACTCGCCACGCCCTGATGCCGTTCCCGCCAAAGCCAGATCGATGGGCCGGACGGAAATCTTCAGCGCGGCGCCTTGTTCTTCTCCACGATGCGCTCCTCGAATTTGAACACCGCGGGCGATTCCGGATCGACCGTGGCCTTGATCCAGTGCACGTTGACCGTGCCGAAGGTTTCCACCCGGGTGAAATTCTCCAGGCGCGGTGCCGGGTTTTCCCACAGCAGCGGCTGGAAGGCGGCGGCCGGATCGAAGGGGGCGGCCGGCAGCGGCTTGTCGATGCGGAAGTAATGGCTGTCGCCGTGGATCAGCACCACCGGTTTGCCGAAGGCGACGGTTTCGGCTTCCAGCACGCCGAGGAATTCCTGATAGCCGGTCAGTTCGCTGGAAGGAATGTAATCCCAGGGATTGGCCTGGAATGCCACCAACAGGCCCGGCGCATGACGCTTCCCAGCCAGGGCGAAGGCCTCCTTGAGCCAAGCGATGTTGGCGGCGTTGCGCCGCTCGAATTCGTCCTTGGCCTGCTGCACATAGAGGGCGCCGGTGCTCAGGCCGTTGTTGCTGCCCGGCACGTTCAGACCCACGAACACCACCCCGCTCCGGGTCCAGCGCACGTTTTCCGGGAATTCCGTGCTTTGCCGCTCCAGCCGAAGGGTTTCCTGGCCGAGGCTGCTTTTGACGTCGTAAGGGGCGAAGATTTCTCGGAGCTTGGCGAGGCGCTCGAAGGGATCGTAGCCGCCAGTCTTGGGCCGGTGGCAGTCGGTCCACTCGTTGTCGCCGAAGAGATAGATGAGGGGGCGTGCGAAGCTGTTGAAGGAATTCAGGCGGTCGAAGTAGAGCGCATCCGTGCAGGGGCTGGAGCCGCTCTTGATGTCGCCGTCATGGATGACGAACTCGATGGAGCCGTCGCGGTTGATGTCTTCGATGAGGTTGGGAAACTTGGCTGTCTGGCTCGCATCGTATTCCTGGTCGCCGATCAAGGCGAAGGAAAAGGGTTCCCGGTCATCGGCCGGGCAGGACAGGGCGGTACCGAGGGACAGCAGAGCCGCCACCGCGACGGCCAAATTCTTCTGAGTCATGTTTTGCGATCTCCGATGGACAAGGATTGGGGATTCGCAGCATGCCGGCCGACTGTTGCAGCGGAATGACCGCCTTGCCGGCCCGGCCGGACGGGCTAACCGGTGTGGGGAAATTCAGCCAGAGCTTACCCGCACCTTGCTCTGGCGTTTCAGCAGCAGCATCTTGCCGTTGCGGCGGATCAGGGTGTCGACCGTGGATCCCTCGAAATTCATGATGGAACCGGCCACGTCCAACTTGAAAGTGGTGGAAGCGGTCGCGGACTTGCGATCCGCGGCTATGGCGATGCTGTCGATGTGATAGCGGTGATCCAGCTGAACCATGCCGCCCATGGCTGCGCCGATCTGTTCGAAGGAATCGAACAGTTGGCGGTAAGCCTCGCAGCTCTTGGCCCGGTCGCTGGTTTCGGTCTGCCGGCCTTCGAGGCTGATAGCGGTTTCTTCGGATGAATAGTCCGGCGCAAGGAAGTTGCAGAGGGCGTCCGGGTTGCGGCTGAGCAGGGCTGCCTCGTCCAATTGGTAGAAATCGCGCACATCGGTATCGGTGATAATGCGTCCGCCGTGGAAATACCACCAGCCGCCGCCGACCACGAGCAACACCAAAACAAGCAGATTCATACGAGGGCTCCTCGATCGACGATTCAGATTCCTGCGGCCGGCGGCATCTCGCCGGCCGTCCTATGCGGGATGTGAGTCTAGGCGACCGGGCCGCAAACTGCTCAACCGGTTGCGCACTTTGGCGGCGAAGGGTGAAGACCGCGAACTGTCATGGTTTCTTCAGGGTTCTGTCATGTGCCGCTGATAAAACGTCGGTTCCGGGAGCGCTTGGTCTCCCGCGACGTTTCGTCCCATTCGACACAACAGGAAATTCATTATGTTCAACCTGAAAAAAACCACCGTGGCCGTTGCTGCTGCATTGGCCGCCGCTCCCATGTTCGCCGCCGCCGCTTCCGCTACCTTGCCGTATCTGAATCCGGTTGCCCCCGGTGTCAGCTTCGCGTCGATTCTTACGGTTGGTGAAGCGGCCGACAACGGCTACCGTATGGCCGGCATACCGGACGGCCTGGGTGCCTACGACAACGACGACGGCACCATCACCGTGCTGATGAACCATGAACTGGGCAATGGCGTCGGGGTTCCCCGCGCCCATAACCCGGGTGTCGCCACCGGTGGTGCGTTTGTCTCCGAATGGGTGATCAACAAGAACACCCTGCAGGTTGTGTCGGGCCGCGATCTCATCCAAACGGTTTACGGCTGGGATACGGCCACTCAGACTTCCGCTGCGGCGCCGCTCGCCAACGTCGTTTTTAACCGTTTCTGCTCCGCGGATCTCCCGCTGCGTGGTGCGTTCTACAACAATAAGAGCCGCCTGGGATCCAAGGCCCGGAGCTTCATGAACGGCGAGGAAGGTGGTTCGAACGGCTATGCCATGGCCCACGTCGCCAGCGGTCCGGACAAAGGCAAGAGCTACATCCTCGGCAATTTCAACCTGAGCACCAACGGTTCCGGAATCAATGCCGTCGGAGGCTGGGAGAATCTGCTGGCCAACCCGAACTCGGGAGACAAGACCGTCGTGATCGGCACCAACGATGGCGGCACCGGCATCATGAGCAACTCTATCGCGGTGTACGTGGGTGCCAAGACCGGTTCGGGCAGCGAAGTCGACAAGGCCGGATTGACCAACGGGTCCATCAAGTTTGTGAACGTGGACGGAATCGCCAAGGAAATCACCAATTCGGCGACTCGGGCGACCGGCATCGCTTCCGGCATGAGTTTCACCTTGAGTGCTTCCAGTTCGACCACCTTCTCCCGTCCCGAAGACGGCGCTTGGGCGGACGGCAAGACCTTTTACTTCGTGACTACAGACCAGATCGACAAGACCGAACTCACCGGTGGCACTCAGGTCGGCGCCACCCGGCTGTGGAAGCTGAACTTCAACGACGACTACACCGGGGGAACGATCGACATGGTGGTCGATGCCGCCAGCATCTCCGGCGGCCTCAACAACGCCCGTCCCAACATGTTCGACAACATGACCGTGAATGCCGACGGTACGCTGACTCTGCTGGAAGACGCCGGCAACAACGAACACAATGGCAAGGTCTGGCAATATGCCCCTATCGACGGCAGCCTCACCCTGCAGGCCAAGTTCGATCCGGCACTGTTCGGCGACGTGGTTGATGGAACCTTCACCGCAGGCACGGTTACCAAGGATGAGGAAACCTCCGGCGTGATCGACGTCACCCGGTTGCTGGACCGTCACGACGACAACCGCTACAGCCTGCTGGTCGTTCAAAACCACAAGGCATCTTCCGACGCGGAACTGGTTGAAGGCGGCCAGTTGCTGTTGATGTCCCGTCCGGAATTCGAGATCGAGGACGAGGACGAGCACAAGAAGTAAGCTCCATCTCAGCCTTCGATTCGCGCTCATGTGGCCGGATCGGAGCCCAAAAACTGTAACGCGCGACGGTATCCCACCGTCGCGCGTTACTTTTTCTCGATTATGAATGAGCCTATCCCGACTTAAGCCGCAAGGCCTACACCCGCTCTTCTTTTCGCCGCTGGCCGTTTTCCAGCTGGAAAATGCCGACGATCTCAATGATCTCTTGCTCGAGGAAGCTGTCAATCGCCGGGCTGACTCGCCCGGACTGGATCGCAGCAACTGGCAGGGCTGGCATTCCGAAGACGACTTCTTCCAGCGCGAGGAACCCGGTTGCTTGAGACTGGGGGAGTATATGCTGGATGCCGTCCGCGGTTGCACGCTGGCGGTGTCTCCGGAGTTCGATTTCGATCGCTATACCATTCAGGCCGAAGGCTGGATCAACGTGCTCGGCCGTGGCGGACTCAACACGCCCCACGACCATCCCGCCTGGGTCTGGTCTGGTTGTTACTACGTGAAGGTGCCGGAAGGGGAGAACCCTCTGTCCGGCAGCATCGAATTCTTCGATACCCGCACCAATGTGCGGACCCTGACGGTGGATGCTGCCGCCTGTTTCGCCAGCAAGTTCGTGATGAAGCCCAAGCCGGGGATGCTGCTGATGTTTCCTTCGTATCTGCGGCACTGGGTCTATCCCAACGACAGTGACGAAGAACGGGTCACCGTCGCCTTCAACGCTCGTTTCGTGCGGCGGAGCAGTTAGCGTTCCAGTTCCGGCGGCCGGCGCTGACAAATCAGGGCATTTAGCCGTTTTCCGGAATGCCGGTCCTTGTTGCATGTCTGAATCGAACATAGCGACCGACTCGTGTCTGATCCTGACCGTGATACTCGGGAACAAAAACCTGCCTCCCCAGGTCGGAGATGAAGAGCGCTGTTCAACAGTGGCATGAATAACTCAGGGGGACGATAGCGCTTCATGGCCCATGCCCACCTTCCCCACATCGTGTTGGCCTTCAAGTTCTTCTCTCAGGAGCGCAATCAGTGAACGGTACCTTGAAAAATGTGTTGCTGTGGGTGGTGATAGCCGCGGGTTTGATCGCGGCCTTCAACAGTTTTGATCCTCGCCGGGCCGGTGACATGGGCATGTCTTATTCCCAGTTCATTTCGGAACTGAATGGCGGGCGGGTGAAGCAGGTGACGCTCAACGGACGGAGCATCGCCGGGCTGTTGGCAAGCGGCGATCGCTTCACGACCTACAGTCCGGGCGATCCGCATCTGGTGGACGATCTCCTCAAGAACCGGGTCGAGATCAAGGCCCAGCCCCCGGAGCAGCCGTCGCTCCTGATGACGTTGGTGATTTCCTGGGGACCGATGCTGCTCCTGATTGGTGCCTGGGTTTACTTCATGCGGCGCCAGCAGGGCGGATTGGGCGGCGGAGCCACGGCGTTCGGCAAGAGTAAGGCCAAGTTGCTGGAGGAAAACCAGATCAAGGTGAATTTCGGCGACGTGGCCGGGGTCGAGGAGGCCAAGGAGGACGTGGCGGAAATGGTCGATTTCCTGAGAGACCCGTCCAAGTTCCATAAGCTCGGCGGCAAGATTCCGCGGGGCGCCCTCATGGTCGGCCCCCCGGGTACCGGCAAGACCCTGCTGGCTCGGGCGATCGCCGGCGAGGCTGGCGTTCCCTTCTTCACCATCTCCGGTTCGGATTTCGTGGAGATGTTCGTCGGCGTTGGCGCATCGCGGGTCCGTGACATGTTCGAGCAGGCCAAGAAGCGCGCGCCTTGCATCATTTTCATCGACGAAATCGACGCCGTGGGCCGTCATCGCGGCGCAGGACTGGGCGGTGGCAACGACGAGCGCGAACAGACACTGAACCAGTTGCTGGTCGAGATGGACGGTTTCGCCGGCAACGAGGGCATCATCGTGATTGCCGCCACCAACCGCCCCGACGTGCTGGATCCGGCTTTGCTGCGGCCGGGCCGGTTCGACCG
>VEPB01000329.1 GCA_012026715.1 Methylococcaceae bacterium
GTCACCCCGGCAGGGATTGCCGGGGTCCAGAAGCCACGGATGGCGTGGGCGTCTCACGTCCATGTAACTGGATTCCGGCAGTCCATGCCGGAATGACGGGGCTATGCGTTAATTCAACAACATTGCGGGTCAGGAGCGGGAGCGCAATCCAGCCAGGAATTCGTCGAGGGCCTGGCGGGTCAGCTTGCCGGTCTCGGCCCGCGGCAGGTGCTCCACCAGGTAAAGCGGGCGCGGCAGGAATACCGGATCGACCCGCGCCTGCAACTCGCGCAGCAGCTGTGCCCGACTCATGCCCGGCGCCACCGCCACAGCCGCCAAGCGGCCATGCTCATCGTCCGCCGGCTGGAAGAAGGCCCCGTCCGTCACCCCTTCGATCTCCAGCAGCGCTTGGGTCAGGGCGCCCAGGGACGAGCGCTTGCCGGCGATGTTCACCAGATCCGCGTTGCGGCCCATCAGACGAAATCCGGCTGGCTCCGCGGGTTCGATGAGGTCGCCGATGGCCACCGGCTCCGGCAGATGATCGGCCCTCACCTGGCCATCGCCGAACCGCACGCCGGGAAACGGCTGCCACACATCGCCCTCGACGGTGCGGCGGCGCGCCAGGGACCCGGCTTCGGAGCAGCCATAGATTTCCTTCACCGGGCAACCCAGCAGGGCTTCGGCTCGCTGCGCCAGTTCCGCCGGCAGCGGCGCCGTGGCCGACACCACGCCTTCGATGGCGGGGAAGGCCTCGCCGGATTCCACGCAGGCGCGCAGATGAACCGGCGTCGTCACCAGCTGGCGCGGCGCCGGCAGCCTTTCGAGGGCGACCCGCACGTCGGAGGGAAAGAAGGGCTTGGCATCCACCAATACGCCGCCGTGGCACAGCGGCAACAGCACCGACAACTCCAGGCCGTACATGTGCTGGGGCGGCACCGTAGCGACCAGGGCGGCTTCGGACAGCGGCGCGATCCCCAGGCTGTCGGCGATCAGCCGGGCGCTGTCAGAGAAGATCTGCCAGGTCTTGTGATGAGCTTGAGGCTCGCCGGTACTGCCGGAAGTGAACACGATGGCGACGGTTTGGTTGGCGGGGATACCCGGCACCTCTCCCTGAGGAACAATCCCGTTTGTTGAGCCGTCATTCCGGCAGGGATTGCCGGAATCCGGTTCACAGGGAGGTGAAACGCTCCGGCCATCCTTGGCTTCTGGACCCCGGCATTCCCTGCCGGGGTGACGGGAATTTCCCAACCCGGCCACATCGTCATCCCCCAACCGGTAGGCACCGGGGTAGCGCTCGGTCAGCCGGTCCAGCGCCAGCGGTGCCCGGTTGGACGGCAACAGGCTGATCTGGCCCCGGAGTATGGCCGCCGCGAAGCTCAGAGCAAAGCCGTAGCGGCTCTCGCACAGATTGATGACGTATGGCCGATCCGGCAGTTGTTCCGCCAGGCGGCGGGCCGCCGCCAGGAACTCGCCGACGGCAACGCGCCGCTCGCCGCACAGGGCAAACAGACGATCCGGACCACCGACGATCAACGGGCGAACCGCTCGGGATAGAGGAGAGAACTGGTCTGACAATGGAAGATGAAAAAGCCGACGGGACGCGCGGGGCTCCCGCCGGCCTTGATTAGCGGTGACTCAAAGGAAACGGGCGCCCTTCTTGCCGGCGATGCGCATGCGCAGGGCGTTGAGCTTGATGAAGCCTTCGGCATCCTTCTGGTTGTAGGCGCCCTTGTCGTCCTCGAAGGTGGCGATGTTCATGTCGAACAGGCTGTCTGCAGACTTGCGGCCCACCACGCTGACGCTGCCCTTGTAAAGCTTCACCCGCACCTCGCCATTCACGTTGGCCTGGGAAGCGTCGATCATCTGCTGCAGCATCTTGCGCTCCGGGCTCCACCAGTAGCCGTTGTAGATCAGGCTGGCGTAGCGGGGCATCAGCTCATCCTTGAGATGGGCCACTTCCCGGTCCAGGGTCAGGGATTCGATGGCGCGGTGGGCCTTGAGCATGATGGTGCCGCCGGGGGTCTCGTAGCAGCCGCGGGACTTCATGCCCACGTAACGGTTCTCCACGATGTCCAGCCGGCCGATGCCGTTGGCGCCGCCCAGCTGATTGAGCTTGGCCAGCACCTGGGCCGGGGTCATCGCGACCCCATCCACCGCCACGATGTCGCCGCGCTCATAGCGCAGTTCCACATAGGTGGCCTGGTCCGGCGCCGCTTCCGGGGAAACCGTCCAGCGCCACATGTCCTCTTCCGGCTCTGACCAGGGATCTTCCAAAACGGCGCCTTCGTAGGAAATGTGCAGCAGGTTGGCGTCCATGGAGTAGGGCGAGGCCTTGCCGCGCTTCATCTCGATGGGGATGCCGTGCTTCTCGGCGTAGGCCAACAGGGTTTCGCGGGAGGTCAAATCCCATTCCCGCCAGGGGGCGATGACCTTGACGTCGGGCTTGAGGGCATAGGCGCCCAGCTCGAACCGCACCTGGTCGTTGCCCTTGCCGGTGGCGCCGTGGCAGATGGCGTCGCAGCCGGTTTCGTTGACGATCTCGATCAACCGCTTGGCGATCAGCGGCCGGGCGATGGAGGTTCCCAGCAGGTATTCGCCTTCATAAATGGTGTTGGCGCGGAACATGGGGAACACGAAATCCCGCGCGAATTCTTCCGTGAGGTTGTCGATGTAGATTTCCTTGATACCCATGGCCTGGGCCTTGGCGCGGGCCGGCTCGACCTCTTCCCCCTGACCGATGTCGGCGGTGAAGGTGACGACTTCGCAGCCATAGGTTTCTTCCAGCCATTTGAGGATGACGGAGGTATCGAGGCCTCCGGAATAGGCCAGGGCGACTTTCTTGACAGTGGATTGGGACATGCGGTTCACGCGGGGGCGGTGGCTAAATGGCGGGCATTATACCTGAGATGGCGCCGGCCCCGGCGGGTTGCGGCAATCGGGCGGCGCTGCGGAAAGCCTCGCGTCCCGACAGCCATCATGCCGAATCCACGCGCCAGTCCCCCTCA
>VEPB01000076.1 GCA_012026715.1 Methylococcaceae bacterium
CCACACCATCAGGATCTTCCACGGGTGGGTCAGGTAAAAAACCGGGTCATACAGCAGCACATGGCCTAGCCGGGCGCCCAGCACGGTGCCGGCGATCACCGTCACCACCAGATCATAGACGTCGTCCTCGGGCTCTCCCGCCTGTCGGTACAAATAGCGGCACGCCAGGGTGCCGTATAGAAAGGTGCTGGCAAAAAACAGGCCGTACCAGTGGATGGGCCAGGAGTGCCCGGTCCAGCCCAGTGAAAACGCAATGGGCGAAACATCCCAAATCATCGGACCCTCACGCGGGATTGGGACTGTCGATGTACCAGCAATCCAGCCCCAACTCCAATCGAACCTGCTCCATCAGCGCCTGAATCCCGAACCGTTCGGTGGCATGGTGACCGCCGGCGAACATGCAGATACCCGCCTCGGCGGCCTCGTGCCAATCGTGTTCGCTCATCTCGCCTGTGATATAGGCATCCAGCCCTTCGCGAACCGCCCGGCTCCAGTCGCCGTTGGCGCCGCCGGTAATGATCCCGACCGTAACGATCGGCCGTGCCGCGGGAGGCTCGGCCAGCAAGACCGGATGGTCGAGTACCTGCTGCAAGCGGCGCTGCAGTTCAGACGGGATCGCCGGCTGCGGCAGACGGCCTTTGACGCCAGTTGCCGAACCCTGGTAATCCCCGAACGGTTCGAAAGCGGCGAGTCCGATCCGCCTCCCCAAACAGGCGGCATTGCCGATTTCCGGATGGGCATCCAGCGGCAGGTGATAGCCGTACAGGTTGATGCCGTTGGCAACCAGCGGAAACAGCCGGCGCGCGTAGGGGCCGGTCAAGGGCCGCGCGCCGTGGAACCTCCACAGCAGACCGTGATGGACCACCAGAGCCTGGGCCCCGCCCGCCACCGCCCGCTCCACCGAGTCCCGGGTTGCCGACACCGCGAATGCCACCCGGCTGATTGTAACCGTTCCTTCCACCTGCAGGCCGTTAGGCCCGTAATCGGCGAAGCGTTCCGGTTCAAGCCAGCTGTCCAAGAACGCCGACAGACTGGAGCGATCGAGTTGATTTATTCCATTCATGACTAAGGTGATGATGTTTTATTCCTTCTGAGTTTATTGTCCGTCCCCTATAGTAGCCCCCCATCCGCCGCGACTTCTGCGGGCGCTAGGAACCGAGGTTGATCATGCTGAATAACGACTCCTTCTCGCAACCGGACCCGGCCCGGTCCACCTGGGAACAACGGGTTGCGGCGGCCCTGCGCGGGCTTCGCTACGGTTCGGTGGAAATCGTGGTGCATGACGGCCGCGTCGTCCAGATCGAGCGCCGCGAAAAATGGCGGATGGACCAGGAACCGGCACGCTCCGGCCCTCGATCGACCACGCCGGTGAGCTGAGCCGGCGCCCCTAACCCCGAAGGCTGCCGCCGCCGCCGAGGCCGGGCAGCCCTCCTCTACCAACCAGACTTCTGGGGGTCGGATGTCAGTGGCCCCGCGGCCGCTGACCCTTGCCCTGAAGTCGCCCGACGCGGAGCAACCACATGAAATCGACGCGAATCCTACCGCTGGCAGCAGCGGTGCAGGCGGCCTTGTTGATCGGAAGCGCGCCTGTTTCCGCCAAGCCTGCCAAAACCCACGACAAGGACGCCCGGATCGAAGCACTGGAGCGGCGCCTGCTGCAGTTGGAGCAACGCCTCGTGGAGAGCGAGGCTCGCAACCAGCAACTGGCCGAAACCAAGTCCGCCGAGAAACCGGCGGACGCCCCCCTGGTCAAGCAGCTGGACCAGAAGGTCAAGGTCCTGGAACGCAAGCTGGAAGTGGACAAGGAGGTGGCCGATGCCGCCAAGAAGACCGCGCCCAAGCTGGAGGCGGGCGCCGAAGGGGTCCGCTTCAGTTCCGCCGACGGCGACCATACCGTCCGCTTGCGCGGATCGGTGCAGGCCGACGCCAAGTTCTTCATGGACGACAATGCCAGCAAGCCCAAGGATGCCTCCACCGCCATCCCCGGCACCACCAGCGCGGTGGGCGCCAACCTGCCCGAC
>VEPB01000150.1 GCA_012026715.1 Methylococcaceae bacterium
TGGTACTTGAGCTGGACCAATGCCTTCGCCGGCCATACCTCATTCCTCATGTACGTCGCGATCTTCGGCTTCGTCACGCTGTTCGGAGTGTGGGCTGGCGGCATGGTGGGCCTGGCTACGGAGAACCAGAAGATCGCCCGTTACCACGACGCGATCGAAGCCGGCAAGTTTCTCGTGATGCTCGACGTCAAGGCCGGCGAGGAAGAGAAGCTGAAAGACCTGATGGCATCCAGTCACCCCGAAGCCGAGTTCCAGCGGATCGGCTCCACCTTCATCAATCCGTTCAAGTTGGCCCCATCGGCGCCGGCACATTGAGCCGGCAATGCGCGCCCGCGATCGCACCGCGGGCGCCTTCTCCGCCTTTCTCAGGGTCGCAGAAAATCGCCGCATCCGGCAACCAACCGCAGAATCCGAGTTCGATCGAAATTCCGGCCGAGCAACCCCGGACTTGGCGGTCAGGCCATGTCCACCGCGGGTTCGACCCGATCCCTCCCGTTGTTCTTGGCCGCATAGAGTTGGTGATCGGCCGCCTGAAGCAGCGAAACGGCGTCTTGCTCCGGACCGAATTCGGCCACGCCGATGCTGACACTGATGCGGATATCGCCGGCGCTGGTTACCATCGGCGTGGCAGCCAGGCCAGTGCGCAAACGCTCTGCCACCTGCAAGGCCTCTCCCAGGCTTGCGTGCGGAAGCAGCACCGCGAACTCCTCGCCGCCCAGACGCCCCAGCAGATCAAGCGACCGCAGCTTGATCTGACAGCAGGAGGTCGCCTGTTGCAGCACCTGATCCCCGATGGGATGGCCGTAGGTGTCGTTGATGGATTTGAAATGGTCCAGGTCGAACATCAACAGACAGAACGGCTCGCCGTAGTCGTTGCGTCGCTCGATCAGCCGTTCCAGGGCATTGAAGAAGCGGCGGCGGTTGAACGTGCCGGTGAGCGCATCGGTTCCGGCCAGCTGCTCCAACTCGTGGTTGGCCACGCGCAACCGGTGCATGAGCTCCTCCAGATTGTAAACCTGGGCGAAGGAACGGCTGGAATGAAAGGCCTGAACCACCCCGTAGCTCAGCAACAGAAAACCTCCGGCAAAAATGGCATGAGCCAGCCACCATTGATGGTCCCAGGCCTTTGCCTGCAGAAAGGAAATGGAGGACTGGACGAACAGCGCCAGGGAGATGACGTACAACGTCATGAGCGAGCCGCTAACCCGTTTGACCCGCATCAACACCACATTGGCCAGATTCAGCGACAGGGCGCACCACTCGATGTAGCGGCGCACCTCTCCTGCCGGAGCACCGCTGGAATCCGCGGTGGATTCCAGACACAACCCGTTCTGACCGGAAAAAACCGCGGCCAACCCTAAGTCCAGAACGACAAACAAAGCCGAAGCACACAACCAAGGAGCCAAACGGGATCGCACGGCCGACGAATCGACCGGAGCACGATAATGCCAAAGCCCCACGAGCAGGCAAAAGGCCAGCACCAGCCGGGATACCGGACCGTAGATCAGGAACAATCCCAGGTTACAGGAGGCGAGGGGCGTAAACAGTCCGTGACAGGCGTAGATGAGGGTGCATCCCCACAATCCCATGCCCAGCCACCAGAGAAAGGCCTCGCCGGTGGCGCGATAGCACAGCCAGGTCACCCAGGTGATGAACCCGCCCAACACGCTGGCCACGGCAATCGCCAGTTCATGGTAGCCGTGATGGAGAAAGCGGTCCTGGGCGAGTTGGTGGGCGCGGATATAGACGATCGCCACGCCAGGCAGCAGCGCAGACAGCAGCAACACGCCACGCGCATAGGCGCGGGTCATGGTCAGCAGAAGCGCCGGAGTATCAGGGGCAAGGGACAAGAGGATGAAATTCCGGAAGTGGGAATTCGTTTTCAGATGACCGGTAACCGACCGGACGACTGGAAATTACCTTGGGCGCCTGTCCCTGACTCGTGCCCCGAATGCCGTGCGCCGGGGCTGCCAAGCAAAGAAAGTATGCCGCTGATCTTCCTCGTTGGAAATCCGTGGCAACCCCTAAATGGCCAAGATGCCCGTCCGATAAATAGGGCGCCCCGGATCGTTTCGCGTCGGCAATAGTCGAATGCATGCTGATTGCGGGAGTACAATCCCGTCACAAAGCTGCGCAGACAGCCAGGTGGACGACGCCCATGACACCTCAGAACAACATCAAGCCGGCCGGACTGATGGCGGTGCCAGCACATCACAAAGGCTTTCCCTCCGGCCACGGAAGCGAGCCGGCGCGAATCCGCACCGACAGTCCGGCCATCCGACTGCAGCACCGCATCGACCTTGCCAATCAGGCCCTTGCTCTGCTTTGTCTGCTGCCGTTGCTGGCCCTATCGCTCCGCTACGCCAATCGGGGACTCGGCCCGAATCCGGTGGAGACCCTGACCAGCCAAACCGGCGCGTGGGGCTTGCGATTGTTGTGGATCACCCTGGCGATTTCGCCGTTGCGGCAGTTGACTGGATGGCATTGGCTGATACGCCTTCGGCGGGTCTTGGCGCTGTTCGGGTTTCTCTACGCGAGCCTGCATCTCCTGGTTTACCTGGTGTTTGATCAGGAATTCAGCCCCGCCGGCATCTTCGACGACCTTCGCTGGCGTCCTTACATCCTGGCCGGCTTCGCCGCTTTCCTGTGCCTGGCGCCGCTGGCGATCACCTCCACCGACGCCATGATCAAGCGATTGGGAGGACGCAACTGGCGCAACCTGCACCGGCTCACCTATGCCGCAGCCGGCCTCGCTGCCCTCCACTTCCTGCTGCTGGTCAAGCGCGACATCAGCGAACCCGCCATCTACGTCGTGCTGCTCGCGGTGCTGTTCATGGCACGACTGCGCAAGCAGCCACTCCGCGCCCGTCTGGCGCTGCTCCGACCGACACCGCCAGAGGCGCACAAACCGTAGCCCGCTTCAGCGATCCGCCGCTGGAACAGGGCTGGGGGCAGAACCGGGTGCCGCCGTGGGCCGAGGCTCCAGCGTCGCATCGAGGATCCGGCTCATCCAGCCGTGAATGAGGTTGCCGAGAGTCTCCCGCAGCTCGCCGTAATCGCCGCGAGCGTCAGCCACCACCACCTGCCGGTAGCCGGAATTCGCCTGTTGTGCGCGCTTGCGCTGCAGTGCCGCTTCGGGCTCCGCGGCTGAACTCCGATTCGCCAGCACATCGAGCACCGGCGACTTGATCTTGCCCAGGGCCTCCAGCAGGGCCGCATCCAGGGACGGCGCTGAAGGCGCATCGATCAACACCAGCGCCTTGACACCGGCATCGGGCCGCTCCGCCACAAAGCGCGCCACCATCAGGGCGCCGATCCCCTGCCCCACCAGCGCCACCGCCGTCGACGGGTCGTTCCGCAGCTGTTTGAGGCCGGCATCGATCCGACCCACCCCCAATGGCATCAGGTCGAGAATTCGCTGCTCCGACGCATCGGGCTCGGCGATCGGAGTGACGATGGCCAGGGTGTTCCAGCCACGCTCCGGCAGCACCAGCCGGATCGCTTGCAGCAGTCCCGCATCCGGCGCCGAACCGGAATCGGGCACCAACAGCATGCCGCCCCGTTTGCGGCCGCCGATGGCCAGGCGGTGGAGCGCGGCGAATCTCACTCCGGCCGCCTCCAACCACAAGGTTTCGCGGCCCTCCCGCAGTTCCATCTCCTGCCCCATCTGGATTTCCCGACCCAGATCCTGGGCCGGAACGGGCAAGGTCCACAGTGTCAAAAACACGCACAGGAATCGCAACATCAGCCACTCCGGCAGTGAAGTCGAGGAAAGTGTACGAGAGCAGAGGGTCCATCGACAGCATACGGGGTTTTGCACGGAAGGCGATCGTGTAGACTGAACCTGTCCCAGTCGACTATCAGGAGCCGATCAACCATGTCCGAATTTGCCGAATACGTAGATGGCCTGCCCAATGTGTGCGGAGCCGAGGATGCTATCGACGCCATCGTCCGCAACCGCCCGCAACGGTGCTATGGTGCGGAAAGCCCCATCGACTTCGGCTCGATCCGCAGTGCCGCCGCCATCGCCCTGCACATGCACCAGCCGTTGATCCCGGCTGGCGGCGGCGACCTCCACAGCGCCGACGTCATCAGCAACCTCCAGTACATGATGGAAAACCAGGGCATCGGGGATAACCACAACGCCCCCGTGTTCCACTGGTGTTACAAGCGCATCGGCGAGTTCGTGCCACAACTCATGGGTGAAGGCAAGGAACCGCGGGTGATGCTGGAATATTCCGGCACCCTGTTTCACGGTCTGCGCAAAATGGGCCTCCACGACGTCCTCGATGCCCTAAAAGGGGTCACCTGCAACCCCCATTACCGGCGCGCGGTGGAATGGCTCGGCGCCCCTTGGGGCCATGCGGTGGCGCCGTCCACCCCCAGCCAGGACTACCGGCTGCACGTAAAGGCTTGGCAGCACCATTTCGCCGGCATTTTCGGCTCCGAGGCGCTGGCTCGGGTCCGGGGCTTTTCGCCGTCGGAAATGGCGCTGCCCAATCATCCCGACGTCGCTTACGAATACATCAAGACTCTGCGAGATTGCGGCTACGAGTGGGTGCTGGTGCAGGAACATTCGGTGGAGCAGCCTGCCAATGGTCATGGCCCCGAACGCAAGCATCTGCCCCATCGGTTGGTCTGTACCAACTCCAAGGGCGACTCCGTCAGCATCATCGCCATCGTCAAGACCCAGGGCAGCGACACCAAGCTGGTGGCGCAGATGCAGCCTTACTATGAAGCCAAGAGCCTGTCGCGCTGGGAACTGGCGGGTAAATCGGTACCGCCCCTGGTCACCCAGATCGCCGACGGCGAAAACGGCGGGGTGATGATGAACGAGTTCCCGCCCAAGTTCATGGAGGTCTCCCGGGAATCGACCGGTTCCGACTGTCCGCTGATGAATGTCAGCGAGTACTTGGATTTGCTATACGGCTTGGGCTTGACCGCGGAGGATTTCCCGGCGCTCCAGCCGATCTTCCAAAAACGCATCTGGGACCGCTTCCAACCCGGCGGCGGGCCTGAAAGGCTCAATCAGGTGATCGAGGAATTGCGCAAGGAGGACCACCGCTTCCACATGGAAGGCGGCAGTTGGACCAACGACATCTCCTGGGTGCGCGGATACGACAACGTGCTCGGCCCCATGGAAGAGGCCAGCTCGGCGTTCTACCGCAAGATCATCGAACCGGGCATTGCCACCACCGACTCCCGCTACCGCAATGCCCTGTTCCACCTGATGACGGCGCAGACCAGCTGCTACCGCTATTGGGGGCAGGGACTTTGGACCGACTACGGCCGCGAACTGTGCCGGCGCGCCCAGGCGATCGCGGAAGGCAGCTGACGCCCGCGCCTGCCCCACAGCATGCGCAAACCACCAGCGGGCACGGCAGAACGCCGTGCCCGCTGGTGCTAAAGCTGCTTCGAAGAGCGCTGAATCCACCCACCCCGAATTTCGCAGCGGCTTGCAGCCGCGGAA
>VEPB01000034.1 GCA_012026715.1 Methylococcaceae bacterium
AACCGCTTAGCGCCGATGATAGTGCAGATACCTGTGCGAAAGTAGGGAACTGCCAGGCTCCTAAACCAAGCCCCCTAAGCTCTACGCTTCGGGGGCTTTTTTTTCAACCTCAGTGGCTCGCCAGCGTTTCGGCTTCTATGGGCGGCCGCCCTGGTTTAAACTACCCGGCTTCCCATTCCGCAGCATTGCTTGCGGCCGCGTCACTCTGTTTGTACGGATCCTGCCATGAATCAGAACGCCAAGACCCTCATCGAAAACTACTATGCCGCCTTCAACGCTGGCGACATGGATACTTTTCTGAACCTGCTGACCGACGACGTGATCCATGATATCAACCAAGGCGCGCGGGAGACCGGCAAGCCGGCGTTTCGGGCTTTCATGAACCGCATGAACCGCAATTACAAGGAGCAGTTGGTGGAGATGGTGATCATGACCAACGAGGACGGCAGCCGTGCCGCCGCCGAATTCGTAGTTCTCGGCGAATACCTGGTCACCGACGAAGGCCTGCCGGAGGCCAAGGGCCAGAAATACCGTCTGCCCGCCGGTGCCTTCTTCGTGCTCCGTGACGGCAAGGTGGCCCGCATCACGAATTACTACAACCTGGAAGATTGGATTGCCCAGGTCAGCGCCTGAATTCCATGAATGGCATCAGCATCAAGAAACTGTCGGGGGCGGAACTGGCGCCCTACGTGCCCGATTTGGCGCGGTTACGGATTACGGTGTTCCGGGACTTTCCCTATCTCTACGACGGTACCGTGGAGTATGAGGAAAGGTATCTGCAGACATATCTGAACACCGACGAGAGCATCATCGTCCTGGCGCTGGACGGAAACGCGGTGATCGGCGCGTCGACCGGTCTACCCATGGAATTCGAGACCGACGAGTTCAAGCGACCCTTCATCGACAACGGCTACGATCCGGCCAGGATCTTCTACTGCGGCGAATCGGTGCTCTTGAAGGACTATCGCGGCAAGGGCATCTACAAAGAGTTTTTCCTGGGCCGCGAAGGCCAGGCGCGCAAGCTGGGCCGGTTCGATTGGTGCACGTTCTGTTGCGTGCAGCGGCCGGCCGAGCACCCCTTGCGTCCCTCCGATTATGTGCCGCTGGATGCCGTCTGGACCAAATTCGGCTACGTCAGGCATCCGGAGTTGCAGACGGGCTACACCTGGAAGGATGTCGACCAGGCGGAAGAAACCGTCAAGCCCATGGTGTTCTGGCTCAAGTCCATGTCCGAGGTAGCGCCGTGAGTCAGGCTTTTCGCATTGCTGCCGCTCAGTATGATATCGGCTTCCTGACGGAATGGGCCGAATACGAGGGCAAGATCGCCCGCTGGGTCGATGAAGCCGCCAATGCGGGCGCGCGGTTTTTGGTATTCCCGGAATACTTCAGCATGGAACTGGCCTCGTTGTTTGGCGAAGCGGTCTACAAATCCTTGTCGAAGCAACTGGAAGCCTTGCAGACGAGGTCTGAGGATTTCCAGAGCCTGTTCCGTGCGCAGGCGCAGAGGCGCGGCGTCCACATTCTGGCGGGGTCCTATCCGGTTGAGGTGGGCGAGGGATACCACAACCGCGCCTGGTTGTTCCGCCCCGATGGCAGCAGCGATTACCAGGACAAGCTGCAGATGACCCGGTTCGAGAACGAACACTGGCTGATCACGGCCGGGGATGAGATCAAGGTGCTAGAGACGGAATTCGGCAAAGTCGGGGTAAACATCTGCTACGACAGCGAATTCCCCATGATCGCCCGCAAGCAAGTGGAAGCCGGCGCCGATCTGATCCTGGTGCCAAGCTGCACGGATACCGTCGCCGGTTATCATCGGGTACGCATCGGCTGCCAGGCGCGAGCTCTGGAAAATCAGTGTTATGTGGTGCAGTCGCCCACCGTGGGGCTGGCGCCCTGGTCGGAAGCAGTGGATGTCAACGTCGGCGCCGCCGCAGTCTACACGCCGGTGGACTATGGCTATCCGGACAATGGCATTCTCGCAATCGGGGAATTTAATTCAGCCCAATGGGTTTATGCGGATGTCGATCTGAGCGGTATCGCGACGGTGAGAAGGTCCGGCCAGGTCTTCAATTACCGCGATTGGCCGGGTCAGTTTCGGTTCTGAGCCCTGACCTCCGGCAGCGAAGGCGCGGCGGTTGCCCGCCGCAGCCCCCAAATCAATCAGCAGATCAGGGATTCAGATCCAGCACTTCCTCGATCTTCACATAGGGCAGCGACGCCGTGTCGTTGACCTTCTTGACCGCTTCAGCGTCGGCGGCTTCGAACAGACAGGTGCAGTGATTGCTGCCCGGGTAGAAGTTGCTGCGGACATATTTGACGGGAACGCCCTCTTTCGAAAGTTGTTCGCTGGTGGAAATGGCGGCTTTTTGTGCGCCGGCCAATTGCTCCATGGTGATGCCGGGTAATTCGCGCTGTACTGCAAAGATGGCCATGGGGTGAACCTCCTGGGTTGGTAACGGATACAATGACTCTCGGGGTGGGCAAGGCCGCTGACTTTTCCACGCGGTCCGAGTTCCACCCGGCGATCAGTTTGACACAGCCAGAAAGGGATTTTGTCTTGTCGGCTCATGAAGTTATCGAATGTCGCCATCAGCCCTTCTAATGACGCATGGCCGGGATCAGGTAGAACCGTCACCCAGGAGCTTTTTCCCGTGCTGAACCTGCGCCACCTGGATTTCACCATGCTGCTGGCTTTCGACCTGTTGATGCGGGAACTCAACGTGTCGCGGGCGGCCAAGCGCATGTTCGTGACCCAGTCGGCCATGAGCCAGATTTTGCAGCGGTTGCGGCAGCAGTTCGACGATCCGCTGCTGGTGAAGACCGCGACCGGTATGCAGCCTACCGAACGCGCCCTGTCCCTGGTGGAGCCGGTACGCTTGATTCTAAGAGATGTGTCCAGGCTGCTGGAAACGTCGGCGCCCTTCGATCCAGGGGCGAGCCATGAGCGCTTCGCGGTGGCGGGTTCCGACTACATCGAATTTCTAGTGTTGCCGCGACTGATCGAGCGGGTCCGCCGCGAGGCGCCCCATGTCGAAATTCATGTGAGCCGAACCGACGCTGGCAATCTCGAAGCACGTTTGGAGTCCGGCGAACTGGATCTGGCGCTGGGGTTCGATGCGGTGCTCAGACTGTCCGCCACGACGCGCCGCGCCCGCTTGTTCCAAGACACCGTGGTTTGCGTCGCCAGTGCCAGCCCAGGCGGGATCGAGGATTCCCTCAGCGTGGAGGACTATCTCAAGACCAGCCAGTTGCTGATTTCCTCTTGTGACATGAACGCCGTTCTGGTGGAACGCTGGCTCAGCAAGCAGGGGATGGAACGGCGGGTCGCAGCGGTGGTGCCCAACTTCCTTTCCGCTCCATTCACCGTGGCCAGCACCGATTTACTGCTGTCGTTGCCGCGCCGCATCGCAGCGGCCTGTGTCGCCTTCTCGCCGCTCAAGATCGTCGAGGTGCCCCTGGGCTTGCCGCCCTACGAGGTGGTGATGGCCTGGCATCCGGTCAAGGAGAAGGGGCCGGCCCACCAGTGGCTGCGCGAGCAAGTTCTGCAGGTCAGCCGGGAGATCGATAGCGCGGCTTGAGCAGGCTCATGGCCGTTTCATCGAGGAAGGAGCGCTTGGCATCGGCTAAGCTTGGCCTCAGGCTTTCCGCAGGCGTTGCTTCTCATGGATTCGGTGATCGTCGTCATTCCCTTGCACAAACCTTCCCTCGATCCGCTGGAGCATTATTCGTTGGCCTATTCGCTGCGGGTGCTGGGGCGACGGGAGCGGATCTTCGTGGGTCCCGAGGGCATGGATCTCGGGTTCTACCGCGGCCAATTCGGCGAAATTCCGTATAGGGCTTTCGAGTCCGGCTCTTTCGCTTCGATCCAGGGCTATAACCGGCTGATGCTGAACCCGGAATTTTACGCGCGGTTTGCCGATCATGAGTTCATCCTGGTTCTGCAGCCTGACGCCATCGTGCTGCGAGACGACCTGGGTCAATGGTGCGCCCGGCCATTCGATTATGTCGGCGCGCCGTGGCCGGACGGTTATGAATTGTTCGTGAACGTGGGTCGGTTCGGAGGCGATAACGGCAAGCGGGTCAAAGTGCCGGTGGGTAACGGCGGCTTGAGTCTGCGCCGGGTCGCCAAATGCATTTCCCTGCTGAAAGAGTTCGACGATGAGATTTTGGCGTTCTTTCTCCGTACCGGCTCCAGCGAGGACTTGTTCTTCTCGGTGATGGGGGCGCTGTCGGAAGATTTCGTCATTCCCAACGAGATGACCGCCGCCCGCTTTTCCCTGGAGCTCAAACCCTCCCATTACCTGGCGGTCAATGGCGGCCGCCTGCCAATGGGGGGGCATGCCTGGTGGAAATACGAGCCGCAGTTATGGCGTAAAATCCTCAGGCTGGATGAGCCGCCGCCGGCATGAGCCGCTGGTATCCGCGATTACAATGACCGTCCTGACCAACAGTCCCTGATGTCGGCAGCCCGACCGCAACATACCTCCATTCAATGCCTCGCGGCCGTGGCGCAGCACCACGGCGTGCAGGTCAATCCGGAGCGAATCATCCACGACTACGCGCTGGGGGATGAGGAACCGAAGCCGGCCCTGTTGCTGCGGATGGCGGCGGAGATGGGGTTGAAGGCCAAGCTGGCGAAGTTGACCTGGGAAGAACTGGTCGGCCAGAAGGGCGTGTTTCCGGTCCTGGCGCGGCGCAGCGATGGCCGCAGCATCATCGTGGTGGGGGTGCAGGGCGAGGCCGTCGCGGTGCTCGACCCGGCGCTCAACAGCGCCGCGGTCGGCCTGCTCGACCGAAAAAAATTCTGCGACGAGTGGCTGGGGGATGTCGTTTTCCTCAAGCGCCACTATTCCCTCACCGACCCCAACCAGCCTTTCGGCCTGCGCTGGTTCATTCCCGAAATCCTGCGGCAGAAGGTGGCGTTCCGCGACATCGCCATTGCCGCCATGAGCCTGCATTTCCTGGGATTGGCTTCGCCCATCTTCTTCCAGCTGGTGATCGACAAGGTGTTGGTCCATCAGAGCAGTTCCACCCTGTGGGTGCTGTCGGTCGGGGTGGTGTTGGCGCTGCTGTTCGAATCGGTGTTCGGCTTCCTGCGCCAGTACCTCATGCTGGCGGCCACCAACAAGATCGACATGCGGCTGACGCGGCGCACCTTCGGCCATCTGCTGTCGCTCCCGATCGATTATTTCGACACCACCACCGTGGGCGTGGTCGCCCGCAATGTCTTGCAGCTGGATCGGGTGCGCCAGTTCCTCACCGGCCGACTGTTCTTCATGGTGTTGGACACCACCTCGCTGCTGGTCTTCCTGCCCATGCTGTTCGTGTACTCGTACAAGCTGGCGATGATCACCTTGGGCTTCACCCTGGTCATTTCCAGCATCGTCGCCGCCCTGGTACCCACTTACCGGCGTCTGCTCAATGACTTGAACACCGCGGAAGGGTCCCGCCAAGCCATGCTGGTGGAATCCATCCACGGCATGCGTACCATCAAGGCCTTGGCCATCGAGCCGAAGCAGCGCCGGGTCTGGGATCAGCGCTCAGCGGAAGCCATCACCGCCCATTTCAAGGTGGGGCAGTTGGCCCTATCCGCCGGTTCGGTCACCGGCTTCCTGGAAAAGTTGCTGCCCATCACCATCATCGTGATCGGCGCCCAGACGGTGTTCGACGGCGATCTCACGGTGGGCGCACTGATCGCCTTCCAAATGCTGTCCGGCCGGGTCATGGGGCCGATCTCGCAGATCGTGGGCTTGATCAACGAATACCAGGAAGTCGCCCTGTCAGTGGGATTGCTGGGGGATGTCATGAATCGGTCGCCGGAGGGAAGGGCGGGGACGCCCGGCCTCAGGCCCAAGCTCAGTGGCGGCATCAGCTTCGAGGACGTGACCTTCCGCTATCCCGGTTCAACGGTCCCGGCGCTGGATCGTGCCCGCATCAACATTCCCGCCGGCGCGGTGATCGGCATCGTCGGCCGCAGCGGTTCCGGCAAGACCACCCTCACCAAGCTGATTCAGGGGCTATACGCGGTGCAGGAAGGCATTATCCGGTTCGACGGGGTCGACGCCCGCGAGATCGACCTGGCCCACCTCCGCCGGCAGATCGGGGTGGTGTTGCAGGAAAACTTCCTGTTTCGCGGGACGGTGCGGGAAAACGTCGCCGCCGCCAAGTCTGACTCGCCGTTCGAGGAAGTCGTCGCGGCCTGCCAGGCGGCCGGTGCCGACGAGTTCATCGAGCGGCTGCCCCACGGCTATGACTCCCTGTTGGAAGAAAACGGCGCCAACCTGAGCGGCGGCCAGAAACAGCGGCTGTCCATCGCCCGCGCCCTGCTGCTCAAGCCGCGCATCCTGATCCTGGACGAAGCCGCCAGCGCCCTCGACCCGGAGACCGAGGCCATCTTCATCCGCCACCTGTCGCGCATCGCGGTGGGCCGCACCGTCATCATGATTTCCCATCGGCTGTCGACCCTGGTCAATTCCCACGCCATCCTGGTGATGCAGCAGGGACGCGTGGTCGATGCCGGCCGCCACGGCGACCTGCTGGCGCGCTGCGCCACCTATCAGCAACTATGGAACCAGCAGACCGGCCACCTTTGACGCCGGCGGGCCGCCCCAAGGGCGGCGACGCCACCCACGTCGACTTCCTGCCGGATGCCGACGAGATCGAGCGCAGTCCGCTGCCTTGGGCGGCGCGGTTCACCCTTCATACCCTGGTGACGGTGTTCGTCGTATTCGTGGTGTGGGCCTCGGTGTTCGAGGTGGACCGGGTGGTGGAAGCCCGCGGCAAGCTGATCACCCCCTTGCCCAACGTCATCGTGCAGCCGTTGGAAACCTCCATCGTGCAAAGCATCGACGTGCGGGTCGGCCAGGTGGTGCGCAGGGACCAGTTGTTGGCCACGCTCGATCCCACCTTTACCGAGGCCGACCAGGCTCAGCTGGAAACCCGGTTGCGCAGTCTGGAAACCCAGGCGCGCCGGCTGGAGGCGGAAGTGGCCGGAAAAGCCGCGCAGGACAAGGCCGGCAGCGATCAGGATAGCCAGCTGCAAGCCCAGTTGTCGGCGGAGCGGGAGGCCAATTACAAGGCGCAGAAAGCCAAGCAGGTGGAGACCGTGGCCCGGCTGAACGCCGCCCTGGACACCAATCGCCAGGACCAGCAGTCCACCCAGCAGCGGCTGAGTTCGGTGAAGGAGTTGGAGGCCATGCAGGAACGCTTGGCCGAGAAAAAATTCGTGTCCCGCGCCATGCTGCTGGAAACCCGCGATCGCCGGCTGGAGCTGGAGCGCGAGTTGCAGCTGGCCCGCAATCATGAACTGGAGCTCAAGCGCGACCTGGCGGCGGCGGAAGCCGACAAGAACGCCTTCGACAAGAGCTGGCGCCAGAAGACCATGGAAGAGCTGCTGGGCACCCTGCGCGATCGCGATGCCATCGCCGAACAGCTGCAGAAGGCGCAGATGCGGCGCAAGCTGGTGACCTTGAGCGCGCCGTCCGATTCGGTAGTGCTGGAGATCGCCAAGCTGTCGGTGGGCTCGGTGATCCAGGGTGGCGAAGTGCTGTTCACCCTGGTGCCGCTGGACGCCGGCCTGCTCGCCGAGGTGCAGATCGACGCCGCCGACATCGGCTACGTCAAGCAAGGCGACGATGCCCACATCAAACTCGATGCCTTCCCGTTCCAACGCCACGGCACCCTGGCCGGCCAGGTCCGCACCATCAGCGGCGACGCCTTTCAGCGCGACGGCGGTGCCGGCGGCGGCTACTACCTCAGCCGCATCGAATGGGGCGACGCCCGTCTGAAACGCATGCCCGAGCATGCCCGGCTGCTGCCCGGCATGTCATTGGTCGCGGAGATCGTGGTGGGCAAGCGCTCGGTAATGTCCTACCTGCTGTGGCCGCTGACCAAGGCGATCGACGAGTCGATCCGCGAGCCTTGAGGAGGGCGACAAGGCGGTTGTTCGGGGGAACCGCGCATCGTCTCGGTTGAGTCCGATCGGATGGTTCGGACAGGTTTCCGGTTTGAACCGCCGCGGAATTGCCAGCACGCGTCATATCGTCGCTGGATACTTCCCGATCCCCGCTTCAGACGACCCATAAAAGCCGGCGCCACTTTTTCTCCTGCCTGATGTGAATAATCCCTTCCAAAGCACTGCGGAAAGCCTTTAAGTATTGCTGCAAACAGTTCGCAACTGCGCGATGGCCGCCTCCGCGATACCTTAGCGGAAAGCGGTCACGATCGCCTGCGCGTTCTGCGTGGAGGCCGCCGCTCATCCCGGCGGATAAGTAGGCGCGATCAGTGAAGGGAGGGGGCACTCATGATCTCCAAGCCACATTGCGGGGACATTGGTAGGTACGGTAGCAGTCAATGGATTAGGGGGCGGCGCATGCTGATTTCCTGCGTTCTGAGTCTGCTGGTGACATCAGCTTGCAGCGGTAGCCGGGCAACCGGGAAGGAAGGCCGTGGCGAAGCCCAGGGTGGACCGCCCGCGGCGCTGGCCTGCACCGTCGGCAATACGGTTCGGGCTGAGGTCGTCGCCCTCGATCAGATCTATTTCTACAACCGTTTCGGGGCATTCAATCCGGCCGGAATGATCTACGCCCTGAGCCGGGATGTCGTGGTCAACGATGATGCCGCCGATGGTTCGGGCAGCGAAGCGCAGCGGCTAAGCCTCTCCCACGATTTTGCCAAGGACCGCGCCTTGGCCGGCAAGGTGAGCCTGCGCCCGGACAAGCGACCGCGCCCCCTGGTGCTGAGAATGCACGAAGGCGACTGTCTCGAGGTCAGTTTTACCAACCTGTTGGCACCGGCCGAGAACGGCCAGGAGCGCTTCAACGATCCGGGCCGCGGTGCGCCGGTCGCCGACTCCGAAGGTCAGCCGGTGCTGGATAACGAATTCCGGCCCGATGCGGTGGATCGCAAGAGTCGAAACCGAGACGGCCTGACCCTGGATTCGGAAGAACCCAGGACTCGCCATGCCTCCCTCCACATCAACGGACTCGACTACGTCCCCGGCGACCGGTTGTTCGACGCCGCCGGCCATCCGCTGCTGGCCAGCGACGGGGCCAATGTGGGAAACAACGTGTCGTCGCTGGCGGCACCGGGCCAGACCCGTATTTACCGGTGGTACGCCAAGCCCGGCAGCAGTGGCTCCTATCTGTTCTATTCCATGGGGGCGCCGGCCGGCGGCGAGGGTGACGGTGGCCAACTGGGTTTGGGCTTGTTCGGCTCAGTCAATATCGAGCCTCCCGGATCGGTCTGGTACCGCTCGCAAGTCACCGCGGACGACCTGAAGCAGGTCACCCGGGATCACAACCCGCACGGCGGGCCGGTGCTCGACTACGGCGCCACGCTGGCCGATGGACCGCGCAAGGGTGATCCGGTCTTGCGGATGCTCAACGACCGCAACGAGCTGGTCTACGGCGACCTCAATGCGGTGATCGACAATCGCCGGCAAGGGGATGGCCGGATTGGAGAAGACTGTTCGCGGGTCGCTCCGGGAACTTCCTGCGGCGAGCCGTTCCGGGAATTCACCACGATCTTCCATGACGAACTGACGGCGGTTCAGGCTTATCCGGAACTGGAGGACGAGGCCGACCCCATCAGCGCGCTCAAGGACAACATGGGGATCAACTATGGCGCCGCCGGACTGGGCTCCATGGTGCTGGCCAACCGCAAGGGCATTGGCCCCGCCAAGGATTGCAAGGAGTGCAAGCTGGAGGAGTTTTTCCTCACATCCTGGGCCAATGGGGATCCGGCCCTGGTGGTGATGACCGACCCGGCCACCGGCAAGGGGGTGCGGGCCTTGTATCCGGACGATCCGTCCAACGTTCACCATTCCTACATGGGCGATCCGGTCCGGTTCAGGACCATGCATGCGGGGCCGAAGGAAACCCACGTTTTCCACCTGCATGCGCACCAGTGGCTGCGGGATCGCGCCGACCCCCACTCACACTATCTGGATTCCCAGACCATTTCGCCGGGGGCCTCGTTCACCTACGACATCCTGTATGGCGGTTCCGGCAACCGCAACTTGACGCCGGGCGATTCCATCTTCCATTGCCACCTCTACCCCCATTTCGCCCAGGGCATGTGGGAGTTGTGGCGGGTCCACGACGTGTTTGAGGACGGCAGCCGCAGCCTCCCGGACGGAGAGCTAGGCCGCGGCACGGATCCGGCCACTGGAATGACCGCAGCGGGAACCGGTACCCCGATTCCGGCGGTGGTGCCCTTGCCGGGATTCGCCCTCGCGCCGGTGCCGACCTACTCTGCCAAGGATGGCGCGGCGGCGATGCCCGGCTATCCCTTTTACGTCGCCGCCAAGGCCGGCCACCGTCCACCCCAGGCGCCCTACGACATCGCGGTTCGCGGGACCGACTCCCAACTGTGCCGAAACGATCCGGCCAATGCCAACTGCCTGGATGGCGGGTTGCCGCGCCACTTCGTATATCAGGTTCCGGATGAAAATGATCCAGCCGGGCCCGGTTATGTGCTGGGCCTGCCGGCGGTGGGCGAGGAGTACCGCAACGAGGCAGGCGCCGGCAGTTCCGACTTGTACGACCGGGGCCGGGCGCTGGCGGGCAAGAATGCCAATACCGTGTTCCGCAAGAACGGAAACGGCGCGCTTTGGTCCCTTGCGCTGAAGCTTCGGGAGGCCAAGCTCCAGCTGCTGCCCTGGGAGGGTGATGCCGGCGAGCGATCGGCGATGGATTTTCATGCCGGTGTCCGTGACCTGCCCAACAATCATCACCTGATCGATCGGAAGGTCAGCGGGTTTCAGTGGTCGGGCAAAGGCTATGACTCCTGCGATGCCGAGGGGCACTGCACCGACAAGGTGTTTCTGGTGAACGGCCTGCCGCCCAAGGCTGGCGCCCCCTTCGCCGATCCCTGCCCGCAAACCTACCACGACGGCAATCCGGACCATCCGGATCTGCCGGTGGCGATCCGCCAGTACCGGGGAGCCTATCTTCAGTTCGACATGACCGTGAACCGCTGGGGTTGGCACGACCCACAGGCGCGCATCGCGGTGCTGGAGCAGGATGTCAAGAACACCCTCAACGGCCGGCGGGCGCCCGAACCCTTGTTCATGCGCGCCAATTCCAACGAATGCGTGGAGTTCAGCGCCACCAACCTGGTGCCGAGCAATCTCAACCTGGACGACTTTCAGGTGTTCACCCCGACCGACACCATCGGCCAGCACATCCATCTGGTTAAGTTCGACGTCATGGCCTCCGACGGTTCCGGCAACGGCTTCAACTACGAGGACGGCACGCTGGCGGCCGACGAGGTGCGGGAACGCATCCAGGCATTCAACCGCTGGCTGGACCACCATGGAGGAATGGTCGATGGCCATCCGCAGCCGCGCCTCAAGCCGAAGACCCATCCCATGTTCGCGGTCGGCGGGGCAATGGAAAAGGATGCCCGCGGAATTTGTCCGGACGATCCCAGGAAATGGGACGACCACCCCTGGTGCGGCGCCCAGGCCACCGCTCAACGCTGGTGGACCGATCCGGTGCAGGACTGGGATACCTCCAACCACCAGCCGCAGGAATACCTGGGCAAAGACCGCACCTTGCGCACCGTGTTCACCCACGACCACTTCGGGCCTAGCTCCCATCAGCACCACGGCTTCTACGCGGCCCTGGTGGTCGAGCCGCAGGGTTCCCAGTGGCGCAGCATCAGTCCCAACGTGGCCGGAGAAGGCGGCAAGCGCGGTCGCGCCGAGAATGCATTCGGCGATCTGCTGGGCGGTCGCGAGGATGGCGGACCGACTTCCTATGCCGCCCAGATTCTGAAGACTCCATCGTCACCCAAGCCCTGCGCGGACAAAGACGACTGCCGGCGGGAGTTCAACCTGGCTTTCGCGGATTTCGCCATCGTCTACGACAAGGATCAGCATCCGGTGAACGCCGAGAACCGCATCGAAAAAGATCTGCCCATCGGCATGGTGCACGCGGCCAAACCCGCGCCTCAGGGCATTTCCGGCGGCGACCCCGGCACCCAACTGCTCAACTACCGCAACGAGCCCATTCCGCTGCGGGTCGGCGAGCCGGTCGGCAAGGGGCGGTGGGCGCAGAAGCGCGGCGAAACCGGCGACATGGCCAATGTGTTCAGTTCGGCGGCCCACGCGGCAGCGCTGCCGCCGCTGAAGCTGCCGGCGATCGAACCGGAAGGCGTCCGCAAGCCCGGCGATCCGGCCACGCCGGTGCTGTATGCCTGCGAGGGCGAGAACGTTCAGGTACGCCTGATCCAGGGCGCCCAGGAGGAGCAGCACGTGTTCACCATGCACGGCGCGCGCTGGCTGGCGGAACCGGATTCGCCGGATTCCGGCTACATGAACGCGCAACAGCTCGGCATCTCGGAACATTTCGAGTTCGACATGGAATTCAGCCGCGACCCCTTCAACAGTTTCCGCGACTATCTGTATTCGTCGACGGCCAACGACAACCTGTGGGACGGGCAGTGGGGCATCCTGCGCGCCTATAACCCGGAGTTCGCCAAACGGCGCAGCGGCGAATACGCCTATGAGAAGAAGCTGGCCGCCGCCAAGCCCGAACATGACGAATACCTGCGGAACAAAGAGGCGGACGACCGCTACGCGGAGATCAAGAAGGACTATCCGCCTCGCCTCAATCCGCTGCTGGGGCAGGAGCGCCTCAGCCATGTGGGCAAGGTGCGGGCGCGGGAGATCGAGGAAGAGAAAATCGAGGGCCGCGCGATGGCGGCCGGCGAGCCGCACCGCTCGGCCTGCCCGCCGGAGAAGCTGCATCTCCCGCAGCGGCGTTTCACCGTGGAAGCGCGCCAGAGCCGGATTCTCTTCAACGCGAATTTTGGATTGGAGGTCCCCGACGGCATCGTCTTCGTGAAGACCAGGGAGGC
>VEPB01000389.1 GCA_012026715.1 Methylococcaceae bacterium
CGACTCCGACTCCGACTCCGACTCCGACTCCGACTCCGACCCCTGAACCGACGCCCAAGCCGACCCCGGAGCCAACGCCCAAGCCGACCCCGGAACCAACGCCCAAGCCGGTGAACAACTGCCCGCCGGAAATCGATCCCATCGAGAAGCACTGGACCGTCCGCGCCGGCGAGACCCTCAAGTTCACCGTCACCGCGTTCGATCGCAACGACGACGCCGTCACCATCCAGACCTCCGAGCTGCCTGAAGGCGCCACCTTCGCGCAGGCATTCGACGAAGGCCTGCACAAGTGGGCCGGCGTGTTCACCTGGACGCCGACCGAGGCCCAGGCGGATGGGTCCGACGACGATGACGACAGTGAGGAGCACGGCAAGAAGGGCTGGGGCGGCTGGGGCCATCACCATGGGCACCATGCCGGTTCGATCAAGCTCAGCTTCCAGGCGGTGGAAACCAGCACGGAGCAGAAGCTGCAATCCAAGCCTCGCAAGACGTCCATCCGCGTGCTGGACCCGTCCCTGGGACAGGACGACCATGACCGCTGGGAAGATTTCGTCTCCGAGATCGCCCTGGGCAACTGCCAGTTCGACGACAAGACCCATACCCTGAACGTCTCCGGCAAGGTGAAGTTCAAGGGCGAACTGAGCGCGGTCGACAAGGAGGCCTGGGGGGCGACGCACCCGGTGCAGGTCACCGAGTACGGCAGCAACGCGGTGCTCGGCACGGTGACGCCCAACGCCAAGGGCGAGTGGAGCGGCAAGTTCGCTCTGCCCAAGGCACCCAAGGTCGTCGAAGCGGAAACCACCACCCACCAGCGGGCAACCCGTCCGGTGAAGCGGGCGAACCGCAACTGAGGTTAGCGAGCCCCCGGCGGCCAGGGAAGATGCCGCCGAGCTATTAAATCCGCCGGAAATCGGAGTTCCGGTTCGTGCCGCTGCAAGTTCCTGGAAGGACGGACCAGCGGCGACTTCGGGAACCGCCCGCTCACGAGGGCAGCTCCCGCGGCGCAGGAACGCGCCTCCTCAACGGCGGTGAGCCGTTGACCCATGGGTCGCCGGAAGCCTCCGACGACGGGCACTGACCCGCCAGGAACGGCATCGTCAGTGTGCCTCCAACGGACCGACCTCCCGCGAGCCTGGCTCGCGGGAGGTTTCTTTTTTTTCGCCCGTCTGGAAAATCTCAGCCTTGGGATCCCGTCAGGACTTCCTACCACCCTCCGAAGCGCGGCCTCATTTTCCAGAAGGCCGACACGAACTGCCGGGAAATGCACGACCGGGACGTATACCCCACAATTCGGATTTCCCTGGATAATAGGCGTGGCGGAACTGCACGACCTGCTTTCAATAGGAGAATGAATGACCGACCCTTTGCTCATTTCCATCGTGGTACCGGTTTACAACGAGGCCGAAGTGGTCGGCCGGTTCCATCGACGCATCACCGCGGTGATGGAGGACATGCCCCAGTTCCGCTTCGAACTGCTGTTCGTCGACGACGGCAGCCGCGACGCCACCCTGGATCAGCTACTGCGGCTGACGGCGTTCGACCCTCGGGTGCGGGTCATCGAGCTGTCCCGCAACTTCGGCAAGGAACCGGCGCTCACCGCCGGCATCGAGGAAGCGCGGGGCGATGCGGTGATTCCCATCGACGTGGACCTGCAAGACCCGCCGGAGTTGATACCGGAACTGATCTTGCAGTGGCAGAACGGCAGCGACGTGGTTCTGGCCAAGCGTTCCGACCGCAGCGCCGACAGTTTTCTCAAGCGCCGAACCGCCGACCTGTTCTACCGCATCCACAACCGCATCGCCGATTCGGAGATACCGGAAGATGTGGGAGATTTCCGCCTGATGGACCGCCGCGTGGTGCAGGCGCTGCGGGCCTTGCCGGAGCGCCGCCGCTTCATGAAGGGACTGTTCGCCTGGGTGGGATTCAAAACAACCACGGTCGAATATGCCCGAGATCCCCGCGCCGCCGGCCACACCAAATTTTCCGGCTGGAAGTTGTGGAACTTCGCCCTGGAAGGGATCACCAGCTTCAGCACCGCCCCCCTGAGAATCTGGACCTATCTGGGACTGACCATCGCCGCCGCCGCCTTCGTCTACGCCCTGTTCATCGTCACCCGAACGCTCTATTACGGGGTGGACCTGCCGGGCTATGCCTCGCTGTTGACCGTGATTCTGTTCCTCGGCGGGGTTCAGCTCATCGGCATCGGCGTGATCGGCGAGTACGTCGGGCGCATCCACCTGGAATCCAAGCAGCGGCCGGTCTATCTGGTCCGCAACCGTTATCCGAAAGACTGACCCATGGACCCGTCCGCTTACCGCGAAATGGCCGAAACCCAGGACCGCCACTGGTGGTTCCGGGGCCGCCGCGAGGTCCTGGCCAACCTCATCGGTCGCCTCGGCCTCCCTACCGACGCGCAAATTCTGGAAATCGGCGCCGGCACCGGCGGCAACCTGGATATGCTGGCGGCATTCGGTAGCGTCAGCGCCCTGGAAATGGACCAATACGCCCGCGAATTCGCCACCGCCAAGACCGGCGGCTCGGTGGACATCCGCGATGGGAGGCTGCCCGACCGGATTCCCTTCGAGAACAGCCGCTACGACCTGGTGTGCCTGTTCGACGTGCTGGAGCATGTGGACGACGACCGGGCCGCGCTCGCGGCGATCCGTCCCCTGGTCAAGCCCGGCGGGCACCTGCTGCTGACCGTTCCGGCCTATCGCTGGCTGTGGGGCAAGCACGACGAGAAGCTGCATCACCAGCGCCGCTATACCGCGAAGGAACTGGCCCGGCGCGCCATCGAGACGGGCTGGACGGTGCGCAAGCTCAGCTATTTCAACACCCTGCTGTTCCCCCTGGCGGCAGTGGGGCGACTGGCGGACAAGCTGAACCCGGGCGGCGAAGCCCTGGGTTCGAGCACCCCGGCGCCCTTCGTCAACGAGCTCTTGTTCCGGCTGTTCTCCGCCGAGCAGTACCTGCTGCCGCGATTGGATCTGCCCTTCGGTGTGTCGTTGGTGGCGCTGCTGACTCATCCATGAAAATGGCGACCCTGCGGCGCATCGCCCGCTTCGGGATTTCCGGGCTGTTGGTGACCGGACTGCACGTGGCGGTGGCGGTGGCCTTCATCCGCCTGATTCTGCCCGATCCACCGCTGGCCAACGGCGTGGCCTTCACCGTGGCCACCCTGTTTTCCTACCTCATCAACACCTTGTGGAGCTTTTCAAGCCGGCTCCACGGCAGAACCCTGGCGCGCTTCGCGGTGGTCTCGCTGATCGGCTGCGGCCTGTCCGTGGGCCTGTCCTGGCTGGCGGAATTCCGCGCCCTGTCGTACTGGATCGGC
>VEPB01000223.1 GCA_012026715.1 Methylococcaceae bacterium
AGCGATTCGTGTACGGAAATGCGAAAAACATTTGCGGATAACCGGCAATTCCGGGATGCTGATTCTCGTCGGGCCACGCACAAAAAGAACAATGCCAAAGCAATCCGGAACGACCATTATCGAAGCCTCCATAAGCAGGACATTTCCCGACGGCAGCAGTCGTCCGCTCCTTGCCAAGCTCAGTTATCCGAGAATCGCAAATGCCGTACCCCGCCGTCGCTTGTTCGAGTTGCTCGACGCGGGCACCGAACTCATCACTTGGTTGCAGGGCCCGCCCGGTTCAGGCAAGACATCCCTGATCGCCAGCTATCTGGTTGAGCGAAACCTCGTTGCCGACTGGTTTCAAATCGATCCGAGCGACGATGATCTGGCCAGCTTTTTCTACTATCTCAGGCTGACGGCCCCCAGGGATTTTCAATCCCATATTCCCGCCTTAACACCTGAATATCTGCAAGATCCGCTCGGGTTTTTCCGCCGGTTCTTCCGTGAACTATATGGCTGTTTGAGCGCCCCCCGAACCATCGTTTTTGACGACTATCAGGAGGTGCCGGAAACCTCCCGACTGCATCAAGCCCTCTCGGTGGCGGCCGATGAAGCCCCTCGTGGCATCAAGTTGATGGTCTTAAGCCACTTTGAACCCCCGCCGGCCTTTATCCGTCATCGTGCCAATAGGCAGTTGGTGGCCATCGGATGGGAAAGTCTGAGTTTGGATCTTTCCGAATCCGCCGCCATCATCGCCCAGAGGCGTCCAGACTTCGATTCAACCGTCATCGAAAACCTGCATCGGCGAGCCCATGGCTGGGTTGCCGGTCTGATTTTGCTCCTGGAGCAGGACTGCAAAGCCCATCTGGTTTCCGATGCCGAAGCCGATTGGGCGCCGACTCTGGTGTTCGAGTATTTTGCCCAGGAGGTTTTCCAGCAACTGGATGCGGATTCTCAAGGTTTGCTGTGCGGCACCTCCATGTTGGCCAGCGTCAATGCCGAACTGGCTTCGAAATTGACCGGGCTGGCCGATGCCGGAGACCGATTGGAAGAATTGTATCGGCGGCAGTTATTCATCAATCGGGGTAGTGGCGATCAGCCCTGGTACCAACTCCACAACCTCTACCGCTTATTTGTCTTGCAGGAGGCCAAACGGCGGAATACCGAAGGGGAGTGGCGCGAACGACTTCAATCCGCGGCGCAGGCCCTCGTCGGCTATGACCTGATCAACGAAGCCGTTGCCCTGCTGGTCGAGGCTGCGGCGTGGGATCGCTTGCTGCCGCTGGTCCTGAATGCGGCCCAGAACTTGATTCGTCAGGGAAGGTGGCAGACCTTGGCGCGCTGGATCGAAACGATGCCGGTCGATCTGCGGAGATCCCATCCCTGGATCTTATATTGGCAGGGCGTGTGTCGCATGATGGTCGACCCGTCCGCCGCCAGAGATGAGTTGGAGTCCGCCTTTCACGGCTTTCGCCGCGTGGACGATCGCTTGGGACAGGCTCTCGCGGCCACCGCCGTCATTGAATCACAAATGCTCAAGTTGACCGACTACGTTGGGCTCGACGAGTGGATCGCCCAGTTGGAATCTTTGCTGAATCAGGAAAAGACCCGGTTCCCGTCGCCAAACATTTCGCTGGCGGTGCGTTCCGCCCTGTTTGCGGCGATTGTTCATCGCCAGACCTTTCGCTCCGACATCCCCGCCCTGGCCGCGCAATTGATCGAGCTTGTTCGGCACAGCCAGGATCCCAATTACACCCTGCTCGCCGCCAGAGGGCTTTTGGTTTACGCCGCCTACAGCGGTGATGCCATCTTGATCGACCACGTGGAAAGCATTGCGCGCAGTGCGTACGAAACACCGGAAGCGTCCCCGTTCAATCGGGTTTGGTATGCGGCGCGCCTTGGCTTTGCCCTGCGCTACATCAGGAATGCGCCCGAGACGGTGCGTTACTGGTTCGGACAAGCCAGGGAAATCGCCCGAGACAACGGCCTTGGTTTTCTCGAAGCGCCGGTCGCCATCTTTTCGGGGTGGGCGGAAGAGGTGATAGGAGAGACCGCCGACATTCGCCGCGAATTGTCCGTCAGCGAACAGCACTTCAACCCCAGCAGCCAGATCGAAACCGCCTATCGCCAGATGACGCTGGCTTTTGTGTTGGCCCGCGACCACGAAATCCAAACGGCAGTGGGTCATCTGTATCAGACCCTGGCCTTCATGGAGAACAGCGGATTCACGCTGGGCCAACTTGCCGCCAGGATGGGCCTGGTGGGAATGCTGATGCGTTCGGGCAATTCCGACAAGGCGGAGGAAATGCTTCAAGGCGCCCTTTCCGCTTGGTTTCCTTGTCCAATGCGCGCCTACGCCGGTGCCCTGATTTTCTGCCGGCTTGCGCTGATCAAAAATCACGCGGAATCGGCAAAGCAGCATCTTCAGGACTGGGTGAACTTAGGGGAGCAATTCAACCTGGAAACGTATCTTTCCGAGCACTTCTTGCGGGAAACGACCGCAGCGGTCTGCGCGTTTGCCCTGGAACATGGAATCGGCAGCGCCTACGCCGAACGGGTGATCCGCGCGCAAGGCCTTAAATCGCCGATACCGGAACTCGAACCATGGCCGCGGGCCATACGCATCTATTTGTTGGGCCGGTTTGCCGTTGTGGTCGACGGCCAAGCCTTGAGCTTTACCGGAAAAGCCCCGAAAAAGCCCCTGGAACTCTTGAAAGCCTTGATCGCCGCCGGTGGCATCGGCGTCGATGCCCATCGTCTCTGCGAGCAGCTTTGGCCGGATGCGGAAGCGCCCCGTGACGTCTTCCGCGTGACCTATGCCCGCTTGCGAAAACTTTTTCCCTATGACGACGTTGTCATCCTGGACGATGGCAAGCTCAGCTTGAATTCCGACCTGGTTTGGACCGATATAGGGGCGTTTGAAAGCCTGACCGAACGCGCCACCCGCCGACTCGGGGCGGCCGGTTTCCCCGCCGAGGCGCTCGATGGGCTGGGGCTCAAGCTGGCCGAGCTTTATCAGGGGGAACTGCTGAAGGGCGAGACCGATGCGCCGTGGCTGATCAGCTCGCGCGACCGGGTTCGAAGCAAGTTCTTTCGGCTGCTGAAAGAACTGGGCACTTATTGGGAGCACAAGGAGGAGTATGCAAAGGCGCAAAGCCTGTATACCCGCGCCCTGGAAATCGATGGCGTCGCTGAAGACATTTACCGGCGCCTGATGATCTGCCATTCCCGCAGCGCACAACCGGCGGAAGCCCTTCGGGTTTATCGCCGTTGCCAGCAAATGCTGTCCCAAGTTCTGGGGGTTACCCCCACCGCCGAAACCACCGCGCTGGCCGAACGCATTCGCGGGCAATCCGGAACCTGATTCCGCGCCGGCCCGCTATCACGGCGCCGGTCCGCCGATATTGGCGCGGACAATCGTTCAAGCGCCGGAAGCACATCTGTTACGCATCTGTTCGGTCTCCTTCGATATGGTAATGCCATCCAGGCAACGGGATTCCCACGAATCCTCGCCTCGGACCGATGGAAAGGCATCGCCAACACGAGGTCACCGCCCATGGAAACCGTGACAAAGAGCGTCTGGCACGTCGTATTGACGGGGCTCTTCACAACCCTGCTTGCGTCCTGTAGCCAGCTTTCGCCCCCGCCTGCCGCATCGAGGGGTCAGAACGACCGCTATGACGGTGGAGCCAATTTCGAACAGGTTCTTGCGGTTCTGCGCTCGAGCCCATACGATCCCGCCAAACTCCCTCTGCACACGACCCGGATCGAAGACGTAGCGAGCGCGCAGATGCTCGCCGATGCCGGTCGAACCCTGGATGCGAGCGTTGATCTGCGCGAGCCGTTTCAACGGATACTCCACCCCAACGGCGTCTGCTTGGTGGGCGACTGGATCATCGACCGCCCGAATACCTATTCGGGGGTTTTCAAGCCGGGCAGCCGCTTCCCCATCATCGCACGGGTATCGCCCCCCAACGCCGGTGTCACCACCCATCGCTTGCAGTCGCAGTCGGTCGGGCTGGTCGGCAAGATATTCCCGTCGACGGATCGGGCAGCCAACGTCAAGACCGCCAACTTCATCACCCAAACCGATCTGGGTGGTTTTCTCCCCCGGCAATCCAGGGTCTTGGATTCCCGTGTTGTCATGAGCAATGCCCCTGGAGTGACCGCCGTTCGCCGCGGATTTGAACTGGCCGCCTTCGGGATCCAAGGCAACGCGCTCGATCGAGTAGACCTGATGACGACGCAACGCCAGCTTTATCAGCTCGCCGAGGCTGGCAAAGCCGGCGAGGCCACCCGCACGCCGCGCTTCATGAAGCTAAGCCTTGATCCTCGCGACGACCGGCCGGATGCCGGCGAAGCCCAGGATCTCCGGCTGGAATTCTGGCGCCGCCTGGCCGACGGCCGGCCCCTCAACTACCACATCAGCGTCAGCGATGCCGGTGAGATTGTCGGCCCGGCCTTTCTGCAGCGGAGCTGGATCCACTGGAATCAGCCGCCGATCGGTCGCATCGAGTTCCATGAAGCCATCCTTTCCGGCGCCTGCGACCACCAGGTCCACTTTCAACATCCGGCTTGGCGTGATCGGGTTGACGATCCGAATTCGACGGTGAGGCTGCAACACGGCGCCGGCTTCGGGCAGCCCTTGCTGCGGGACCAGGTGGTGCTCCACGGCCATCTCACCACGACCTACAACGTCAGTACCGTCTTTCGAGAGTTGGACGATGTCCCGGGCTGGACGGCGTGGGCGGCCAAGGATCTGATTCAACGTGTCCGGCCCGGTGACGGGAACAATGGCCTGGAAGTGACTTTTTCGGTCGCAGGCGAGCACTGGTCAAGCCACTGCCTGCACGAATCGGCAACCGATGCAGCCGTGTCCCTCAGCTGCAAAGGCAATGACGGCTGGAATTCCTCGCCGACGCAACCCCACGAACACGATCTGACTTTCCTCCTGACCGGATTGCCGGACGGTAGAACCCGCATCGATTGGGGCCTACTCATCCATTCGAAGCGGGCCGTGGAATTGCGGAATTCGGTCGAGATTGGCATCCAAACCGCCTTGGAAAAGAAATTTCCTCCTTCTTGATACGCTGTGTTTGATGCGAAATTCGGTAATGCGGTGACTGGAACTACCGGAGCGGCTTTACCAATTGAATTGCGGCAATCAAATTATATCTCAGGAGGTTTATTATTGCAGAATATTAATAGGCTATCTCAAGCTCAATGGAGTAATTTGGCGAGCGTCTTTCAGGTCGCTTGCCATTGCCCCGATCTACAACACAACCTGCTGTCGAGGGGGCTGCGCGAACGCCGCACAGGCCATTCACTTGGTTAGGCGTAATGAGACCGTCTTGTTTGCCTTATGCCTCAGTGATAATGGAGTAAATCAATGCCTCAAATAACAAATAAAATATTCAGCCTATTTTTTCGGTGGCTCTGGTGCTGACGAGTTTTCGCTGGCAAATCAAAGTTAACAAAGTTATTTCAGTGTCCTATTTGCTACAGATTCACCTCTCGGGAGGAAGCATGTCATGAAACAAAAAATGAGTTTTGTCTTATTAACGTTAATCGCATTAAGTGGAGCGTCGAACTTCGCGCATGCCGCAATACTCAGTGCTCCGGGTATTTTGGTTGATGGTTCCGGAAAGCACATATTTAAACAGTGTTCGACCTGTCCCGATGAAGGCTCCAGCGATTCCGATACCAAGGGTGGCAATGGCGTCGGCAGCGCTGAGACCACTGGCGTCGGTAATGGCTTCTCGTGGTTGGCCTCAGGTACTTTGTTGGGCCCGAATGGCCTGCCTGTGCTTAAGGCTCGCGCCGAGGTGGTGGATCCTTTACAAGGCCTTGGCTCGGTAACAGCCAATGCTACCGCTCAGGGACTTCAGGAATACCACTATTCGGGAGTTCAAGATGGAACCTATACCATCACCTTTAGTGTCAATGGGTTGCTGGATGGCGATGACGAGAGTATCGATGCGGGTTTAACTGTGTTGTCCTCGGAAATTATACAGGGTGCGGACGGGCCGAGGCATCCGTCACTGGCTCCGACAACGCGCATAACCAAAGTGGCAAGTTCGACCAACGGCTCTTTTTCTGAAAGTAGCAGTGTTAGTTTTACTGTCGGTGCAGGTCAAGACTTCTTGGTGCAGGAATTTTTAATTGCCAGCGCGTTGTTTGTTGATGCCAGCAGTCTCGTGGGGACCGCGGACGCGGCACATACCATGACAGCAAGTTTTACCGCTGGCGATGTATCTTTGCTCACGCCGGTTGTGGCGGTACCGATACCAGCGGCCTTAGGCTTGATGCTGGCTGGGCTTGGTGCGGTTGGATGTATTGCACGACGTAGGATACTCCATAACGCCTAAGGCGGAAGCCGACAGGTGTTCCGCCGTATGACGAACCACAGGAATTGCCAAAATGCTGCATTCAGCGGGGGATTGGTATGTCAATGTCGACGCTATATGCGTGGGACGACGTTACTGTGCGGCAAGCGCTCCGTTCCGACACCTTCAAATACTCGGATGACAGCCAAGGAGTCATTATTTATTGCCCATACGGCAGCGTAGCGACCAGCACCGGATATGAAATTAAAAATGCACTGTCAGGGAGTGGGATTACGAACCTTATTGAGGAGGTGATCATCAGCTCTGTCGA
>VEPB01000188.1 GCA_012026715.1 Methylococcaceae bacterium
GGGTCGCGCCATTCGGCCATGAGCCTGTCCGCCTTCGACGATACCTTTGCCGCCGGCTTGTTGGAGTCCTCGGTCCAGGCCGTGACCGAGGCCATTCCGGTATTGCTGGTGTGCTACGACTTCCCGCCGTTACCGCCGATCGCCCGGCATCGGCCGATGGACGGTCCGTTCGGGCTGGCCTTGCTACTGCAGCCTGAGCGGGATAACAACACGCTGGCGGGCCTGGAGTTGCGCTGGCCGGTTGCCGACACCTCCACCGCGTTGGACGATCCGGACCTGGAGGCCTTACGGCTTGGCAATCCGGCGGGGCGGGGTTTGCCGTTGCTGGCGGCCGTGGCGCGGCGCGAACGGACACCTGTGGTGCTGGAATGGAACGGCTGTCGTGGCTTGCGGATTGATGTGGCGCCATGACCCTGGACCGTTGCCGTTTCGAAAATCTGATTCCCCACCGTGGCAGCATGTGCCTGATCGAGCGGGTATTGAATTGGGATGGGCAGGCCATCGTATGCGCCAGCGCAGGGCATCGCGATCCGGCACATCCGCTGCGTGGCGACGATGGCAGGCTGGGTTGCTGCATCGGCCTGGAATACGCCGCTCAAGCCGCTGCGGTTCATGGCGGCCTGTTGGCGGAGCAGGCTGGAGTCCGCCCTCCCGCTGGCTACTTGGCAGGCACTCGGGCGTTGCGGCTACGCCGGCGCTGGCTGGACGATTTGGAAGACGAGCTGATTGTGCGGGCCGAGCGGTTGCTCGGCTCCGAGCAAAGCCTGCTGTATGGATTTGGCGTTACTTGCGGCGGTGAGCCGGTCTGCGAGGGCCGGCTTTCGGTGTTTTTCGATCTTCGTCCATAACACCTGTCCACCATGAAGTGTCCCAACAGCGTCCTCGGGCCGCCGCCATCCCCCACGGCCCATAGGGTGGTCCAAAGAGCTGGGGACAGGCGCTTGACGGCGATGTCTTGAAGATGCCCCGGGTGGCGATGGGATCGCGCCACCCAAGGGCTGCGTGAGAAGCGTCGAGCCGCTCAATCCGCGAACAACGTCGGTACTAATCCGTCGGGCCGCCGGAGTTCTCGGTTTCTCCCCCATCGGCACCGGCAGGGGCAGGCGCGCTGTCGCCGCTGGCTGGATCGGGAGACTCCCCCATCTGGCGGGGGCCGTAACGGCGGTCGCGCCGGCCCCGCCCCCCGCGCCGCCGGGATTGGGTGCGGCGACCGCCGTTTCGGTAGGCGCGGTCGCTGGAGTCGCCGTTTGGGCCCGATTCATCGGCCGCTTCGGAAGCTTCAGCTGCGGAATGTTGATCGGCGCTGGCGGGCTCCACTTCGGTCGGTTCGGAGTCCGGGATCGGGGCCGGCGGAATCGCCTGAGTCTCGGTCGCTGATTCGATTCCAGCCGCGGCGACCGAGGGTTCGGTCCAGCCAATGTACTCCTTGGAGGGCCGCGGCCGGGTGCGATTGCCGTGGCGATGGCGCGGCGGGTCGCTGCGGTCCACCGAGCGCCGGTCGTCTCGCTCCGAGTCGTCCGCTGAGACCGCAACCGCGGTTTCTGAGGTTTCCGGAGCCGTCGGCTCAACGGCTGGAGCCAGGAAGGCCGCCGGGATTACCGCGCCAATTTCCGGTGGAGTCGAGGCCACGATGACTTCGACCGGCCGCGAAGCAGGTTCCGATCGCGGTTCCTCGGCGGTCACCAAGGGAGCGGCTTCCGCCTCCAGGCCGATTTCCTTTTGCAGCCGATCGGCTTGCCCGTTACGGCCGAACCCGCCGTCACCACCGCGGCGGCCGCGCCGGCGGCGCGATCCGCGCCGGCTGTTGTCCCGCTCTCGCAGATTGGCGGGTTCGGAACTCGGGGATTCCTCACGGGGTTCCGGGCGCGCAGCTTCGATCGCCGCCTGGGGCGGCGGGGTTTGCGGCCTGCGGTCGGGTGACTGCGGACGACGCTCCTGACGGTCCATGCGCTCACCTTGATTGCGCCGATCCTGTTGCTGGCGCTGCGGATGAGGCCGTTGCTGCTGGGGGCGGCGTTCCTGCTGAGTCCCTTGAGCTCGCGGCGCGATCGGTGCGGCCGGCTGCTGAGGCGGCTCGTGCTCGGCTTCGGAGGGTTTGCCGCCGGAAAAGATATTGAGGAATCGCTTGAACAATCCACCACCGCTGTGTTCCGGTTCGACGGCCGGAGCCGGAGCCGGCGCAGGCGGCAAAGCCGGCTTGGCCGGGGCGGGCGTTGGCCGCAGAAATTCCTTGACCGCGGGTTCTTCCGTCGCGGTGGCGTGTTCCCGCGCGAACTCGGGGAGTTCCAGTTCGTGTTTGGGGAGCATCTGATAGGAGGCACCCTTGGGTTGCTCCTCTTCGCCGGCCGAGCTGCGGACTCGCTGCACCTCGAAGTCGGGAGTTTCCAGATGCTTGCTGGGAATGACGATCAGCGTCGTGTTGTGGCGCTGCTGGATCTGCTCGATGGTGGCCCGCTTTTCGTTGAGCAGGTAAGTCGCCGCTTCGATGGGCAGATGAGCGATCACCTTGTCGGTGTTCTTCTTCATCGACTCTTCTTCGAGGATGCGCAGCACCGACAGCGCCAGCGATTCCACGTTGCGGATGGTGCCCTGGCCTTTGCAGCGGGGGCAGGTGAGCAGGGTGGATTCGCCCAGGGAAGGCCTCAGGCGCTGGCGCGACATTTCCAGCAGCCCGAAGCGGGAGATTCGCCCCAGCTGGATACGGGCGCGGTCATTCTTGACCGCATCGCGCAGGCGGTTTTCCACCGCGCGCTGGTTGCGCGCCGCCATCATGTCGATGAAGTCGATGACGAACAGTCCGCCCAGGTCGCGCAGCCGAAGCTGGCGGGCGATCTCGTCGGCCGCTTCCAGGTTGGTGTTGAGTGCGGTCTCTTCGATGTCGCCGCCCTTGGTGGCGCGGGCCGAGTTGATGTCGATGCTGGTCAGTGCCTCGGTGTGGTCGATCACGATGGCGCCGCCGGACGGCAGGGGCACTTCCCGGCTGTAGGCGGTCTCGATCTGGCTTTCGATCTGGTAGCGGCTGAATAGCGGTACCGAATCGTGGTACAGCTTGGCCTTGCTGATAAACTGGGGCATCACCTGTTCCAGGAAGCTGCGCACCAGTTTGTGGGTGGACGGGTTGTCGATCAGGATCTCGTCGATGTCGCCGCGCAGATGGTCCCGCAGTGCCCGGATGATGACGTTGCTTTCCTGGAAGATCAGGAAGGGCGCGGACTTCTCCTTGGCGGAGCGGTCGATTGCCTCCCACAGTTGCAACAGGTAGTTGAGGTCCCACTGCAGCTCTTCCACCGTCTTGCCGCCGCCGGCGGTACGGATGATCAGTCCCATGCCGTCGGGGATCTGGAGGGCGTTCATGGTCTCCCGCATGTCCGAGCGGGTGTCGCCTTCGATCCTTCGCGAGATGCCGCCGGCCCGCGGGTTGTTGGGCATCAGCACCAGATAGCTGCCGGCCAGGCTCACATAGGTCGTCAGCGCGGCGCCCTTGTTGCCCCGCTCCTCCTTCTCGATCTGGACGATGACTTCCTGGCCTTCCTTGACCTGTTCCTTGATCTCTCGGCGGGAAAGCTCTTCGTTGGCAGACTGGCCTAAATAGACCGGGGAGATTTCCTTGAGGGGAAGGAAACCATGGCGCTCGGCGCCATAGTTGACGAAGGCAGCTTCCAGGCTGGGCTCGATGCGGGTGATCGTGCCCTTGTAGATGTTGGATTTTTTCTGTTCTTTCGAGGGGAGCTCTATGTCAAAGTCATACAGTTTCTGTCCTTCCACCAGGGCCACCCGCAATTCCTCGGGCTGGGTGGCGTTTATTAGCATTCGTTTCATTCAGCTGTTCCTTTAGCGTCTCGCTGAAGATGCCGGCGGGAATCATGGCGCTGTCGTTTGCTCCGGTAACGCAAAGGGGTCCTGGTTGTTCGGGAGACGGGACATCACGGGACGGGTGTCACTTTGACGGTTTGGAAGAAAACGTTGGCGCCTGAAGGGTTCGCGCCCGGTTCCCTTACTTTCGATGGTTGGTGGGAACACGCCGGATCCGCTGCAAGACGCAGATATCGCTCATCAAGGGTTGAGCGACTAAAACCCGTTTGTTGTTTGGTACTGCGTCGTTAACCGCCGCTACTGCGGCAGTTGGTGCAGTGCGTCGAGGCACTGCCAAGACCGGAGGTAGTGCGGACCACCGCTCCTGTTCGCTACCGGCTTACCCTGAAGACCCCGGCCGTCGCGGAGTCCGCCAAGGCCGACTCCCTATTTCGTTGGCTGTCGCCGTCAGGGCTACTGGATCTCGTGCCGCCGCCTGAACGTGGTCAGTTCGGTGGAACGGTACCGGACTTGGATGTTGGCGCGGAATTTCTCACCGCTTTCCCTGCCCATCCCATCGGGCTTGCCTTTTTGGCCACGCGTCTTTGTGGTTCATCCCAAGGGCCGGCCGGTGTTTTTGTGCCGGTTCTGCACGGGCGGACCGGAGTCGTTGTTGTTGGTGCGAGGCGTGCTTCCGCCTTTTTTCGCTCCGCGTTCCGCAAGGGCTCGGTAACTATAGCAACCTTGGGTAATTGCATCAATTTTCCCTAACGACCTGATATCATAACGCGATGAATGAACACGCCGGAGCCGCCGGCAAGGCGCAATTGCTGACGATCAGCGACGATGTCGCGGGCCAGCGGGTGGACAATTTCCTGCTGACCCGCTTGAAAGGGGTTCCCAAGAGCCACATTTACCGGCTGTTGCGTACCGGCCAGGTGCGGATCAATGGAAGCCGCTGCCAGGCGCAGCGCCGGCTGGATGCCGGCGATGTGTTGCGGATTCCGCCGGTGCGAACGGCTTCCCAGGAGGACGGCAGCGTTCCCGAGAGCTTGATTCGCTCCCGCCTGGACGGCCGGATTCTGTTCGAGGACGAGGATTTTCTGGTGCTCAACAAACCCGCCGGCTTGGCGGTCCATGGCGGTACCGGGCTCAGTTTCGGGGTGATCGAGGGGCTGCGGACGTTGCGGCCTACGGCACGCTTCCTGGAACTGGTCCATCGGCTCGACCGCGACACCTCCGGCTGTCTGCTGGTGGCGAAGAAACGTAGCGCGTTGAAATCCCTTCACGAAATGTTCCGAAGCGACCATCAGATCGACAAGACCTATGTGGCCCTGCTGGCGGGCCCGTGGGCGCGCAAGCAGACCAGCATCGATGCGCCGTTGCGCAAGAATATGCTGCAGAGTGGCGAGCGCATGGTGCGGATCGCGGCTGACGGCAAGGCGGCTCAGACCGATTTTCGCAGGCTGCGCAAATTCGCCGCGGCAACCCTGGTGGAGGCGCGGCTGCTGACGGGGCGAACCCACCAGATTCGGGTTCACGCCCAATCCATGGGACATCCCATCGTCGGCGACGACCGCTATGGCAGCGAAGCGGTCAATCTGGAATTCCGCCGGCTCGGGCTCAAGCGCCTGTTCCTGCACGCCAAGAGTCTGGCTTTCAAGCATCCCCGCAGCGGCGAACCGTTCGTGGTGGAGGCGCCGCTGGAACCCGAGCTGCAAGCGGTGCTCGATCAACTGGCGTCCTCATGAAAAACCGTTTCGACCTTTTGGTCTTCGACTGGGATGGGACCCTGTTCGATTCCATACCGTTTATCGTCGACTGCTTGCAGGGTGCGGCGCGCGACTGCGGTTTGCCGGTTCCAAGTGATACGGCGGCGCGGGGGGTGATCGGGCTGAGCCTGGATCAGGCCATGTTGGCGCTGTTTCCGGTGGTCGGAAGCGGTCGGCGCGCCGACCTGATCGAGGCTTACCGGCGCTTTTACGAACGGCGGCCGGCGTGTCCGCAGGATCTGTTTCACGGTGTGGCGGCGATGCTGGAGCAGTTGAAGCGGGCCGGTTACCGGCTCGCGGTGGCGTCCGGCAAAACCAGTACCCAGTTGACCAAAGCGATCGCTGCCACGGGCACTGCCGGCTGGTTCGACGCCCTGCGCGGTCCGGATCAAACCGCGTCCAAGCCAGATCCTTTGATGCTGCAGGAAATCATGGCCGACCTCGGTTCGGCGCCGGAGCGGACCCTGATGATCGGCGATTCGGTGCATGATCTCCAGATGGCCGCCAATGCGCGGGTCGAAGCCGTGGCGGTAACGTGCGGCGCCAACTCCAGAGCGCAGCTGATGGCATTCAACCCGCTCCATTGTCTGCAGCAGACGCGGGAACTGGCAGCTATCCTGGTGTGACCAACCGCTATCGGGTTAATCGTAAGGTATTCAATCAATGACGGATCAACAGTCAGACGCCCGCCAGGCGGGCAAGCCGGCGGATTGGGAAAGCAAGCTGCTGGAGAAAGTGTTAATGGCGGGCATCGCCGAGCAACGCCGCGCGCGCCGTTGGGGAATCGCCTTCAAGTTGGCGCTGCTGGTCTACGCAGGGATTACCCTGTGGCTGGTTGCGGCCCCGTTCGACGTGAAGACCGCCGGCGGTTCCGGCCCGCATACGGCGGTGGTCGATGTGGTCGGCACCATCATCGACGGTGGTGATACCAATGCGGCCAGTGTCATGGAAGGACTGCGCGATGCCGCCAAGGACAAGGGCACCAAGGGGATCATTCTGCGGATGAATTCGCCCGGCGGCAGTCCGGTGCAGTCAGCCTATGTGTGGGAGGATATCCGGCGGCTCAAGCAGGAGCGCCCCGACCTGCCGGTTTATGCGGTGGTGTCTGATCTGTGCGCCTCCGGGTGCTACTACGTGGCCAGTGCCGCGGACAAGATTTTTGTCAACGGTTCCAGCGTGGTGGGTTCCATCGGCGTCATCATGCCGGGTTTCGGCTTCGTCGATGCGCTGGGCAAGCTGGGCGTGGAACGGCGGGTGCTGACTGCCGGCGAACACAAGGCCTTGCTGGATCCTTTCAGCCCGGTGAGCGAGGCGGAGAAGCTGCATATACAGCAGAACGTGCTCAACGCCATCCATCAGCAGTTCATCAGCGCGGTGCGACAGGGCCGGGGCGAGCGTCTGAGGGAAACGCCGGAACTGTTCAGCGGCTTGGTGTGGACCGGCGACGAAGGTATCAAGCTGGGATTGGCAGACGGCTTGGGTGATGTGCCGGGAGTCGCCAAGACCGTGATCGGCGCCGAAAAGGTCGTCAATTTCACGCCGCGTCAGCGCTGGATCGAACGCCTGTCGCAGCGGGTGGGCACCCGTTTGGCACAGGGCGTCTTGAGCGCGGTCGGCGCCGGCCTGGAACTGCGCTGAAGCCCCTGGTGGCCGGGAAGTCATACGAAATCCTGCAAGAAACCCCGGTTTACCGAGGTTTTTTTCGGCTGAGCCGCCTGCACCTGCGGCACACCCTGTTCGGCGGCGGCTGGAGTGAGCCGATTCAGCGGGAATTGTTTCACCGTACCAGCTGCGTTGCCGTGGTTCCCTATGATCCGGTGCGGGATACGGTCGTGCTGCTGGAGCAATTCCGCGTCGGCGCGATCAAGGGCGGGGGTGATCCCTGGTTGCTGGAAATCGTGGCGGGGGCCATCGAGGACGGGGAGTCGGCCGAGGACGTCGCTCACCGGGAAGCGCTCGAGGAAGCCGGTTGCCGACTGCAGGAACTGATCCGGGTCTATGAATTTTTCACCACGCCCGGCGGGTCCTCGGAGAAGCTCACCTTGTATTGCGGCATCGTCGACAGCGGCGGCCTGGGTGGCATCCATGGGCTGGCGGAGGAGGGCGAAGACATCCGGGTCAGCGTGGTGGAATTCCTGGAGGCCTGGCGGTTGGTTCAGTCCGGGCGCATCGAGTCGGCGATTCCGATCATCGGTTTGCAGTGGCTGGCCATGAACCGGGCGGACCTGCGCCGCCGCTTAGGCGGTATTGCCTGAGGCGGCGGCCGATGGCCGGTGCCGGATCAGGATTCGCCAGCCGCCTGTTTGCGGCGCTGACGTTCGTCGTAGGCCGCAAGTTGTTCCGGCGTGGCCTCTTTCTGGAATTTCGCCTTCCAGTCGCCGTAGGGCATGCCGTAGACGATGGCTTGGGCCTGAGGGTAATCAATCTGGACGCCACGTTTGGTGGCTTCTGCCGAATACCACTTGGCCAGGCAGTTGCGGCAAAAGTCGGCCAGAATCATCAATTCGATGTTCTGCACCTCGCTGTGGCTTCTGAGGTGGTCCAGCAGGCGGTTGAGGGTGGCGGCTTCGATTTCGTTCTGGAGTTCCGGAGTCATGGCGGTGCAGCAAACGGCAATGGCGGGTCCGTGGGATAATCCTGCGGGACTCGCGTCTAACGGATACTAAAATAGTCTCCACCAGCGGTCGTTCTTGGTAAAGCGGGTTTCACCGGTTCCATGGAAATTTCCAAGTCGTTAAGGCCTCCGTCCCAGTCGGCTGCGGCCGTTTACGGTGGGAGCAGGCCGTCATCGGTGGTGGATTCGGATCGACTTCCGGCGCCACCGGTCGAGCCCTCGTCGGAAGCGGACCTGGATCCCCGCGGCCGCTCCGCGGTCATGGCCAGGATCGGCGAATTGCTGGAGTCTTCGGAACGGGAAAATCGCCCGACGGCTTACGAGGGCTTGAGCAATCATGCGAGAATAGCCCTCAACGCCTACCAAACCGAGCAACAGGCCTACCGGGACCAGGCCAAGGCCGAGATGAGCCAAGTCCTCGGCGGCGATTACTACGCCTGAATCCGCCAACCAACCCGCCCGAGTTTCCATGAAGCTGCTGTTCGACTTGTTTCCTGTCGCTCTATTCTATTCGGCCTTCCAATATACCGGTTCACATCGGGACTGGGCCGCCGAAAAAGCCACTGCCTGGTTAGGCTTCATGATTTCCGGAGGGAGTGTAGGGCCCAATGACGCGCCCACTTTATTGAACACGGTCGTCCTTGTCGCGGCTTTGGCGGTACAAATCGTAATTCTGAAAATCGCACGCAAGCCGGTATCCTCGATCCTGTGGGCAGGCTTGGGTCTGGCACTGGTATTTGGATCGGCGACGGTTTGGTTTCACGACAAGACGCTGATCATGTGGAAGTTCACCGTCTTCTACCTATTGCTGGCACTGACCTTTCTGGCCAGCCGATTCATCTGGAAGCGCAATTTGGTTCAAAGTCTGATGCGCGAGGCGCAACTCGAGCTTCCCGATAATGTCCTCGATAAGCTGAACCTGGCCTGGATCGGTTTTTTTCTCGGCATGGCGACCGTTAACATCTTCGTGGCGTATTCGTTTTCGGAAAGTACCTGGTACAACTTCAAAATGTTCGTGAGTCCAGCCTTGATGGTCGCCTTTATCCTGGCCCAGGGATTCGTACTGGTGCGCTATGTGCCGGTGGAGGAAAAGAAGTGACGGCAAAGCTGGAGCATGCATGGACCGCGTTGGCGCGCTTCCGAAAGATCATGGCCTCCAGCCCGGTAGGCGTTTCCATCGCGCCGTCTGCGGATCGTTAGCATGCTCTACGCCATTCTGAGCGAGGATTTCCCCGACAGCCTGGAGCGGCGCCTTTCGGTTCGGCCCGATCACCTGGCGCGGCTGCAATTGTTGCAGGACGAAGGCCGGCTCCTGTTGGCCGGACCGCATCCGGCGGTTGATTCCGACGATCCGGGGCCTGCCGGCTTTACCGGCAGCCGGGTGGTGGCCGAGTTCGCCAGCCTGGAGGACGCGCAGCGCTGGGCCGATGCCGATCCATACCAAACCGCTGGCGTCTATGCGCGCGTGGCCGTCAAGCCTTTCAAGAAGGTCTTTCCCCGATGAATAACCGGGTCGATGCCATCCGCGCGGCGTTGCAGGAATCGCTGCAGCCCGAATTGCTGGAAATCTACGACGACAGCGCCAGTCATGCCGGCCATGCCGGCGCCCAAAGCGGCGGCGGGCACTTTTATGCGACAATAGTCGCGGACGCTTTTGAAGGAAAGACGCCCGTTCAACGCCATCAGCTCGTCTATCGGGCCTTGGGCGATCTGCTGCGGTCGGAAATTCACGCCATAAGCATCAAAGCCTTCACCAAACCCGAATATCATCATAAGGAATCCCACTAATGACACAACGTTCCATACTTGCGCTCGCCGTTGCCGGTGCCCTGGTGATGGGTGGCTGCAACAATCAGGGTAGCGGTGGAGCGGGTCAGGCCACCGCGCCGGCCAGCCCCGCCGCCAAGCCAGCAGCGCCAGCGGCGCCTGCCGTCAAGCCGGAAGACGTCGCCGCCACCGTGAACGGCAAGGCGATTGCGAAGTCGGCCCTGGACATGCAACGGCGGGGACCGCATGACGCCGGTTCGGAAGAGAAGATTCTCGACGAACTGATCTCCCGCGAGTTGCTGCGCCAGGAAGCGGAGAAGCAGAACCTGACGGCAGACCCGGCCGTCGCCGAGAAGCTGGATAGCATGCTGCGCATCGCCTATTCGCAAATCGCGGCCGAACACTTCATGAAAGGCGTGAACGTCAGCGATGAGGAGCTGAAGAAGGAATACGACCAGCGTACTGCCGGCATGAAGAATGCCGAGTACAAGGCTCGCCATATCCTGGTGGACAAAGAGGCGGCGGCCAAGGACATCATCGCCAAATTGCAGAAAGGCGCCAAGTTCGAAGATCTGGCCAAGAAGCTGTCCAACGACCCCGGCAGCAAGACCAAGGGCGGCGACCTGGGCTGGTTCGGGGCACAACAGATGGTGCCGCCGTTCTCTGCTGCCGTCGCGGCGTTGAAGAATGGCGAAACCACCCAGCCCCCGGTGCAGACCCAGTTCGGCTGGCATGTGATTCAGCGCGAAGACTCCCGCGAACAGCAGCCGCCTCCGTTCGATGGGGTCAAGGATCAGATCAAGATGATGCTGCAAAGCCAGAAGCTGCAGCAGCACATTGCCGATCTGAAAGCCGCGGCCAAGATCGACAAACCGGAGAAGCCGGTACCGCCCACCGCGGCCCCGACGGTTCCGGGCGCAGCGGCCGGCGACGGGGCACCCGTGGGTGAGGCCCCAGCCGCCGCTCCGGCTCCGCAGGAAAAACAGGACCAATCCAAGGAAGCCGGCAAGCCGGTGGAAGCGCCGGCCAAGCCGGCGGCACCCGCCAAGAAATAGCCGGCGGTTGACGGCATGCACGAAGAAACCGGCGCAAGCCGGTTTTTTCGTTCCGGGCGACCGCTTTACTCAGCGGTTGTCGCCATCGAACAAGCCACCCAGCCCGCCCAGGATGGAACCTTCTTCGCGGCTACCGACGCCGGCGGTGGGAACCGCCGCGTGGAGCCGGCTGGCCAGGCGGGACAGCGGCAGCGATTGCAGCCAAACCTTGCCGGGACCCCGAACGGTGGCGAAAAACAAGCCCTCGCCGCCGAAGATCGCCGACTTGATCTTGCCGACGTACTGAATGTCGAAATCCACTGACGGCTGCAACGCCGCCAGACAACCGGTGTCGACCCGCAGGGTTTCTCCCGGGGCCAGGTTCTTCTCGCACAGGGTTCCTCCGGCGTGAAAGAACACCACACCGTCACCTTCCAGTTTCTCCATGATGAAACCCTCGCCCCCGAACAGCCCGGCGCCCAGTTTCTTCTGGAACGCGATCCCCAGGGAAACGCCGCGAGCCGCGCAGAGAAAAGCGTCCTTCTGGCACAGCAGGGTGCCGCCGATGGCGCCCAGATCCACCGCCACGATCTTGCCGGGGTAAGGGGCGGCGAAAGCGCCCCGCCGCTTGCCGCGGCCTTCGTTGTGAAAGATGGTGGTGAACAGGGATTCGCCGGTGAGCAGCCGTTTGCCGGCGCCCAGCAGCTTGCCCATGAGGCCGCTGCCGCCACCGCCGGAACCGTCGCCGAACACCGTGTCCATTTCGATGCCGTCCTCCATGTGCATCATGGCGCCGGCTTCGCCGATGGCGGCCTCGCCGGGGTCCAGTTCGATTTCCACGTATTGCATTTCCGAGCCGAAGATCTGGTAGTCGATCACGTCCATTGCCATGGGTTCACCCTGCGGTTTGCGGTTGTCAAAGTCCGGTCCCGGTCGAATTGCGGGGATTCGGAGTTGCGGCATTGTCCCACAAGGCCGGCGGGTTGGGATGACGGAGCTGCGCCGAACGCCGATGCCGCCATGGTAGGTTGGGTAAGCGAACCGTAACCCAACAGACTCATGCTCGGAGTTGCAGAAGCATCCCGGCCAGGACTGCGGCGACCAGCAGAAAAGGAATGGAATACGCGTGGAACACCAGCCAGCCTCTGCTCATGCCGAGCATGCGAAGCGCGATGAGGTTGGCGAGCGAGCCCAGCATCCAGCCATAGCCCCCGACGTTGGCGCCCCATGCCAGGGCGCGCCAGTCGGAGTGGAAGCCGGACAGCAGGATGACCGCGGGCACGTTGCTGATGACCTGGGAAGCCGCGATGACGCTGGCATAGGTCCCCCAATGGCTGGTGGCTATGAGCTGTCTGATCCAATCCAGCTGCGCCAGCAGCTTCAAGTCGACGAACATCAGCACGAAGATCAGGATCAGGCTCCAATCGCAGTGGACCAGCACCGCGCGGCAGAGGAGCAGGTAGGTCAGGCTCACCAAGGCCAGGGCCCAGCCGCCGAGGTGGTGGTCGACCAACACCAGGAAGATCGGGAACAACAGCGCGGAAGCCCATGCCGGCCGCTGCTTGAGGGTCGCCGGCCGCAAGTCTTCCTCGACAGCGAGGGGGCGACTGGAAAAACTCAGCACGGTCAAGGTCAACAGCAGTGCCGACAGCAAGCCCGTCAGCGGCGCCATGGTCCGTGTGAAACTGACGAAGCCGACTTCCGACACCTGCCAAAGGAACAGATTTTGGGGGTTGCCGATGGGGGTCAGGGTCGAACCGGCGTTTACCGCCAGTGCCAGGAAAACCACCAGCCGCACAGTTGGGAGTTTACGGGCCATGCCGTGCAGGCCCAAGGTCAGTGGCACCAGAATGAACAAGGCGACATCGTTGGTCAGGACGGTGGACAGCAATTCGCCCGCGATCACCAGCAGCAGCGCCAACTGACGTTCGGAATGCATGCGCAACAGCAGGTGGTGGCCGGCGCGCTGCAGCAACCCGCTCAATTCCACACCCTTGGTCAGCATTAGCAGTCCGGCCAGGGTGGCGATAGTCGGCCAGTTCACCAGGGCGGGAGTCAAAGTGGCGGGCAGGCCGGTTCTCCACAACAGCACAGGCACTGCCGCGGCCAGCAACAGCAACAGGCGATCGCCGAGCAAGACGGTCCACCAGCGGTTGGGGGACGGGATTGCGGGACACATGGAATTATTCGGATGGACGGCGTCCGGCAGTTACCCGCAGCGGGTGGCGACAGCCGATTCAGTAGGCACGGGACGCACTACCAGCGGGGTTTCAGTCGCGTACTGATCAGAATTGCCACAGCGACCACGTGGGCCGCCGCGATCGCGGGTCGAACGATGTCGTTGGCGGTGATTTCCGCGCCGGCCGCCGCAGGGCTCGCCAGCCATCCCCAATCGCCTAACAGCATGGGCAGCAGAATCCACAGCAGGAACCAATAGACCAGCGCGGTGGACGCGGCCCGGTCGGGCCGGCTGCCGAGGCTGAAACAGTAAAGCAGGCCGATATCGCGAAATAGCAACAGACTTGCGGTCAGCGGTGATAGCGCGAGCAAGGCGACAAAGCCGTCGGGAATTTTCCAGGAAAAAGCAGCTTGGTTTTCGGTGCCGTTGACCAACAGCCCAGCCAGCAAGGCCAGCAGTCCCACGGGCAGCCACTCCGGGGTTGACTGCAGCGCTTGCAGCGGCTGTTCCGCTCGCCAGGTTTGGAGGAAGCGTCGCACCGCGATCCAGTCGCGCCGCTCCTTCAGCGCGCTGAAATAGGCCAGGGGAATAGCTACCCAGACGATGAAGGAAAGGTGTTTGGCCCACCCGGGCCAAGCGGTGGTTTCGACAAATCCTGCCAGATATTCCGCCAGGTACAGCGTGAAAGCCGGCAAGCCCCAGGGCAGCAGGCGGACCGCCAACAGTTCGCCCATCAGTCGCCAGGCACCCAGCCACAGCCAGCCGGTGAACAGCGCCAGACTGACGAGCAGAAATTCGGGGGCCGGCCACGTTTTCCCCATCCAGTGCACGGTGGATTCCCCGTGGCCGGAGATAACGCCGCCCAGGCTGCCGGTCAACACCAGGCCGAGGAGAGTCAGCGGCAAGACGCGGCTCTTGCCGGTGCTGGCGCCGGATTTCAGCGTGATGAGCCCCGCCAGGAAGCCACAGGCCTGCATCCACAGGGCGGCGAACACAGCGATCACGACAATGCGGGGCACCGTCCAGTGGGACAGGCCCGGGGAAGCGTCGAGGTTCACCAACAGGCCGAAGGGAATCAGGCAGAGCATGCCGATATACCACTGGAAGGCGGTGCTGCCGAACAGCTTCCCCGTTACCATGGCGGCCGGCGACAAGGACGACAGGCGCTGGTTGTCCCAGGTCCGCTCGCGGATCTCGTCAATGACGGCGTTATAGGCCTGGCTGCTCCCCCACAAAACGGTCACGGCGATAAATGCCAGCAGTGCCATGACCGCCGTTGGATTGCGCCAGTCCGGTGTGCGCAGGGAGGCGGAGAAGCCCATCA
>VEPB01000066.1 GCA_012026715.1 Methylococcaceae bacterium
CAGGAAATCCACCATCCGCACGCCGGGCACGTCCATCAGGCGGCAGAGCAGATCCGAGGTGTACAAGGAGGTCCGGCGCGGCATGGATTGCAGTTCGTCATCGTCGAGAAACCCGTGGGTCAACAACGGCCCTTCGCAGATCTCGGCCAGGGAATATCCACTGTCGAGCCGTTCGCTCACGGTATGGAAGCGAACCGAGGGGGACAGGTAGGCGTCGATCCGTTCCAGCATCGCCAGATAAACCGTCTCGGCGTCCGCCGCCGGCTCGATTTCCACCGTGGCATGCACGGCGACTTTCAGCATTTCCGGTACCGAAACCGATGCCACATCGGCGCACAGGCAACGGTTGGCGTGAAGCCGGGCAGCCACCGCGGCGATGAGCGCAGCAGAGTCGATGCCAGATTCCTCGGCGGGGTCGATCAGGACGCGATAGAGTCCCTTGATCGGCACGCTCCGGCTCTCGTCGTTGGGCGCGAGGCGAATGGATTCAGCCGCGCCGTCGAGGTCGCGGCTTTCCTGGAAATACAGGTTCGGCGACGCATCGGCTGCCTGCTCGATCCAGGCGTTGGCCACCCCCGGCACGTCCAGCACTAGCTTGCGCAGGTCCGGCAGGGTCACCGGCCGGGAAACCAGGACACGATCCGGTCCAAACAGGCCTTCGTAAGTGTCCTCGCCCGCACGGGCAAGCACATCGGGCAAGCCGTAGCCGATGCGGTAATCCAGATCCGTCAGCACATAACAGATCTGCTCCAGGAGCGTGATACCCGGATCATGGGCATTGAAGTCCGTCCAAGATGGGCCGGTGAGGCGTTCCAGTTGGCGGATGCCTTCAGCGCGGAGGGAGGCGAAGTCCTGTTTCATGTCGTCTTGGTCCACTTTTCAACCTGCTCTGAAAAAATTCCGGGACTTGATTCCGCTGGCGGTGGCAGTTGTCGGATTATGTACCGGGGCCAATGTCCGTCGTGGAGTGACCAATGGTTTAAATCACCCCTTTCGAGCCTTTTCAAATACTGTGTCATTGGAGTTGACGCACCAAGTGGCGCCTGTCGTGCGGTTCTTGAAGCACAAATTTCCATCATCCTGAAATCCCCAAGTTCCCTGAGACGTTTCGATTATCAGCGTTCCATAAACGACAACCTTTTGGCTCGCCACTTGAATAACATCGCGAGCGGCAGCATTGTCGGCGAAGTGCAGTTGGCCGTCGGATCCGGAGTAGACTCCCCACTCTCTGCCGTTACTCTTGGTGTTTTTGAACACCATTCCTGAACCCCATCCTTCGGATTCACTGGTGAGCCACAGCCCTGCATTGTTATTTTTGCGGTGGTCGATCTGCAGGCCCAGGTTCTCGTCCAGAATTAAGATGTTTCCCCGTATTTCTTTGCCCTTCCAGGCCTGAATGTATAACTTGTCGTCCGTCCAATTTGTGAATGTCCACGCGAGCTTTGTTGTGCTTTTTGAGTTCGTGATGGCGATATGGCGGTCGTCACCTTCTACCTCGAGTCGGGCGAGTGGATTGATCGTTCCAACGCCCAAATTTCCGGTAGCGGCGTCAATGAATAAGCGGCTGGTGCTCTGGCCATCACCGATGCTTAAACCTGCCTTTGAAGTCGCCGGGTCTTTTGGATCACTGCGAGGGTTGAGGTTAATTAGCCATTTTGGTTGCGGGTCAGCCAGATTCTGGTAGAAATTGATCAATTTTTGGAGGCTCATGCTATCGCCATCGGCCGCGATGCTCAGCGGTTCGCCCGGCCGCTTTATGATTTGGTCGTCACTCTGATTGAGTATTCCGTCGATGAGATCTGAAAAATTGCTTTCCGTCGGTATGGCGCCGGATTTGAAATAGGATTTCAGGGTTTCGCGATCTAGCTTTTTGTTATCCATGTCGTCCTCCGGTATTCAGTGATTTGATCTGTGGTAGTGAGCCGGTTTCTAGGTATCGCCGATTGATATTGAAGTGGCTGCTTTCCGGGAATCAGGCCACCTTGAAGTCCAATCCGATTTCCATGAAACCGATCCCTCGGAAATGGCCCTCGATGAACCGGGTTTCGCCGATGATGTCGATCTGATGTTGTACGGCGGTTATCAGCACGGAGTCTTGCTGTTCGGTGTCGACGAAATAGCCTTGCGCTGGCTGAGCATCAGGCTGGGTGGTTGCTTCGGGTTTAGGTTCGGGGATTTCCAGGAACGCCCCGCCTTCGGTTTCCCGGAACAGTTTCAGCTGGGCGACATAGTCCACATAGGGGCGCCGCTCGAGGAAGTCGATCACCGCCGTGGCATAGATTCGTCCGCCGATCACCACATCGGAACCGTCACCGTAGGCCCACGGCGATAGAAAGCGATTGAGCTCGTCGTTGAGGCTAGTGCGGTAAAAGCCCGGATCGCACCCCGGCAGAAAGCGCACGGCAAAGCGCAGCTTGACCTGGACGAAGCGGGCGTTTTGGACCTGGATTTCTGCTTCGGCTGGGGAACGGCTACGGAGGTAGTCCCGGATTTCAGTGATCAGGCTGGCGGATGCCTTGGGTTCGAAGGGGGACGCGGGGCTCCGCATGCGGATGTCGGGGATGACGATGACGGTGACCCGGCCGAGTTCCTCCGGGTCGGCCGCCCATCCGGTTCCGGCGGGCAGGCAGTTGACGCGATAAATCTGCGGGAACCGTTCCAGGATCAGGCGCTCGTAGTCCCACGCGCTGAGGGCCCGTTGCTTGTGGCGCAGCCGTTCGCTGATCCTCAGGTTGAACACTGCCGGCGGCTCCGCCGGAATGCCTCCGAAGGAGGTATAGGGTTGCCGGATTGCGGCCACTTCGCCGATGGCATTGACCGGTTTGGCGATGGTATTGGCGGGCAGGGGAGTGGCGTAGTGTTCCGGAGTGTCGCCGCGGTCGACGAAGCTGGCTTCCACGGCCTGGGTGTGGATGCCGACGGTATCGCACAGGCTGTCGCAGTCGGCCGCGACCGAGGCGCGCAGCCAATACTGTCCGCCCTGCAGCAGGGTGCTGGGCAGGGCCGGCGGCAACTGAAACTGGATGACGCCCGATTGAATCAACCCGCCGGTGCCGTCGGTAACGATGCCGCCGTTTTGCAGGCTTTCCCAGCGGTTGTCGCTGAGAAAACTCCAGTTGACCGCGGCCGGCTGCAAATCCGGATTGGCGCTGCCTTCCGCCAGTTGCATCAGGACGGCGACGGATTGTGGCGCCTCCACCCCGCTCAGGCCGATGTAGAGTTCCCCCGCGTTGTCGTAGGCGGGAAACAGCGGGAAACCGTTGCGCGCGGGGTCGACGGCAATTTCCGCCTGGCCGAAGGGATGCAGATGGTCGATGCGGTCCACCGCTGCGCCGGTATGGTACTCCAGCATATCGATGGAGAGCGCGGCGTCGTAGTCCAGTTGCAAGCTCTTCAATTTGGGCGTGTAAGGCGGATTGACGGTGTAAAGCTTGGAGTCAAGCTTTCCGGGTTCCTTGGCGCGGTTGTTGGCCGCGATCGCGTTGGCCAAGTCGATGGCTTTGGCAGTGGCGAGGGCCGGATAGGCTGCGTGTTGAAAGTCCGGGGCGTTCAACTCCAGGCGCAGGGTGCGCTTTCCTGTAAGGCTCTCCTTGGCAGGGCCGTCTCTCAAGTCGGGTTCCGGCGGCAGATTCGCCAGGCCAGTGTTCTGGGAGGCGGAAATATTGAGATCGGCCGAATCGGTGTTTTTGACTCCGGCGAAAAGTGCGGCGCTGACATTCTTGAGGATTTCCCGTCCCCGATCCTGAAGGGAAATCGACGCTGTAAACGGACATACCGATATGGTTTGGGTTGTCTCGCCAGTCTTGATGACCTTCGTTTCTGCGGCAATGACGTCTTTGTAAAGCTGGTAATGGTCCGAAAGGTCCGTGGGTGCTCCCATCCATTTCAATTTCACAGTCACTGTACTGATGCGCTTGACGGCCAGCTCCGGATGGCTGAGGGTGAGCGCCGAACCGGCGGCGGGTGCCGGCCCGAAAGGTTCGAAGGGACGGGTGACATCCACCTCGCCGGCATCGTTGCGGGCACGGAGGTTCGCCAGGCCGAGCACACTCACCTGCAGTTCCAGCCTGGCCAGATTCAGTGTGCGGAGAAACGGGTAGTCCAGTTGGTAACTTCCCCGCTCGGCGTCCGCCGTTTGCCGCGGAACCAGCAGCAGTTGCAAGGTGGGCCAGGACTCGGCTGATGGGGCTGTCACGGGAGGGTCGGCAGGTCCCAATTGCAACTGCCAGATCACCGTGACCGGGAGGAGGGGATCATTGGGCGATTGCACCTCCGGCGTTCCGACGCACGCGGGTTCTATCCAGTCGTTCCCCGCACTGAGCCGGAACCGCGGAGGTGTTGCGGCGAAGACAGATGTTAGCTTTTCCGCCAGATGGTCCGAATCGGATGGCTTGCAGAAAACGCTCAGAGTCAGGTGGATGGTGCGCGCCCCCTCACTCAGGCAGAGGATCGGGGAAGTCATTGCCAGGCCCAGCGTGGTTTGAGGCACCGCCGCCTGCTCGCCGCTTTGGCCGAAACTGCGCCAGCGCGGGGGCTGGGTTCCGGATGCGGCGCGGATCGAGGTCGCGTCCGCGTTGGCGGAAAGGCATAGCCAATCCACCTTTTCGGCACGGGTTTGTGCGCTCAGGGCATCGCCAGGGGAGGAGTGAGGGGCGAATTTTTTCCGGCGAGCCTCCCGCAAGTCGGCTTCAATGGCTTGCCATTCAATATCCGGAACCGATGGCCATGGCATCGCGCTGCGGCAGGCGGCCATCATCCGCATGAAGGTGGCCAAGGGCATGAAAAAATAGCTTTCCAGATCCAACAGGACGGTGAGGGCGGCCTCCAGATCGGCGACCGGCGGAAACTTGGTCGTGGCGGGGTAGACTGGCTTGCTCAGTTTCAGCAGGGTCTCGAAGTCCCAGCGTTCCTTGAATTCCGCGGTCGAGGGATCACCCAGCCCGGTAAATTTCCCCCCTCCTGGCGGATGTGCGTTTTCGAGCAACTGGCTGATCTCGCGCCAGTCGTCGTCGATGCGGGTTTTCGCCGCCATCAATTCGGCGAATTCGCTCGGGGTAAGGTGCAGGCTCTGTTTGACGAAATCGGTGACGGCCTGACCCTCCCGGTCCCGCTGCCGGTAGAGGTCATCGAGATTTTGAATCCCGATCTGGGACAGTCCGTTGAAATCCGGCTTACCCAGCGCCCGCTCCACGTTGCCGTAGAAATTGCGATCGCCGGGAGAAATGCGGAATGAGCTGTCATTGGTCCTGGCCTGACCTGCCCGTTCCAGGATTCGATTGATCCTCGGCCAGTATCCCGCTGGGTCGCTTTGCCGCGCATTCTTCAGCTCCAGCAGCCGGCGGAATTGCCAGGAGTCGGGGAAGATTCCTTTAAGCCAGAGCGTGAACTGATCGAACCAGGCCAGCAGATCGGTCGACAGCGCCAATCGCTGGTCACCCAGCTTGAAGTCGTCTGGATCGTCTCCCGCCATGGGGACGCCGAGGGCGAGCCTCAGCATCTCGAGCAGGGTATCGAGTTTGTTGCCGGTGCTTTGCAGCCGCACATCGCCAAGCCCGGTGACGCGCCGCTGGGTGTAGACGGAACTGAGCCGCGCCACCTGGACTCGGTTAAACACGAGGTCGCGGGCGGTTCGGTAATGCAGTTCGTGTCCTTGCCCGTTGCGGCCGGCATTCAGCAGCGTGCCTGCCGGAAGCAGCGCCTGGCTGGTGCCGGGGGCTGGATCCACCAGCACATGGACGCGATCTGGCCGTGCCGGCTTGGGGACTTGCCGCAGCAGGTCGCGATAGTAGAAGTCCAGGTGCCGCCGCGTTAAACCGTTGAGCCGTTCCTGTTGCTGTTGCAGCAGCTTGAGGAAAGCGAGAAACAGCGCGAAGTGCGGGCGGCGGAAACTGTCGAATTCCGCGGACTGGAACTTTTCCGGCTGCGCGGCATACGCTTCGGCCTTCTCCAGCCAGCGATTCCAGGCCACCCCTTCCAGTCCTTCGGGGTTTGGAAATCCCGTCCAGTCGCCGGCCGGATGATTGTCGTCGTCGTAGTAAACCAACTCGCGGGCCAGTGCCTTGGCGACCTGCAGCCAATCCCGGATGCCGCGCTCATCGATGCGGGCGTAGTCCGGATCCAGCGCCGCCAGCAGACGCTGGTTCTGGCTGGTGCCCTCACCCTCGGGGCAGCACGGCGGCTTTGCGGAAGCGTCAGCCATGTTCAGCGGTCCCGGTTTTCATCAGGTGCCCCGTACGGTTTGGTTGACCGTCATGAAGCTGCCGCTGCCGGGGTATTGGAGCGTGCTGTCCGGAACGGGAGAGCCGGGGCCAGGCGGCGGTTGCTGGGCTGGCGATTGAACTTCGAACTTGGCGATGAAAGAGTTTCCTTTCAACAGTGCCGGCTTGGCGCCGCTACGGGTTTTTGTGGCGATTTGATCGGCGGCCAGGCTGTCAATTTTCAGCGTGCCGGTCCCGGGTATGGAATAAACCGGTGTCGTGTAGACGCAACCCGGAACCGATACCTGGTTCTGGTCGCCGTCGACGCAAATTTTCTTGCCATTCAGGGTTCCGGGTCCGCTTCCGCTCAAGCGGCCTGGCCGCACCACGACCATGGCGAGGCCGAATGCCGGGTTAAATTGGACCAGGTCATCGTTGACCAGGATCAGATCCGACATTCCGGAGCCTCCGTCGTCATGTCAATTGCCCGCCGCGACCGCTTCATTGAGATAAAACGGGTAGACCATGTTGTAGCGGGAGTTGGTCGTTCTCAGGGTGTAGCCGATGCTGATCAGCAGCAGTCCGGGGGTATCGGCGCTTTCGCTGACATTGACTTCATTCAGGTCGATCCGTGCTTCGTGATAGAGGATGGAGTCGGTGATGATCCGGGTCAGATCGTTGATCAATCGCTGCGAGACCTCCTCAAACAGGTATCCATGCAGATCGCAGCCGAATGGTTCGGCCAGGACGCGCTCGTTGCGGGCGGTGGCCAGCAGGATTTGCAGGCTCTGGTGCACGTCCTCGGCACCGAAGACCATCGCCACGTCGCGACCGTTGGCGGAAAAGGCCGGCGGAAATCCCCAGCCCTGCCCGAGAAACGCTTCCTTACCGTCGGCCACCGGTCACTTCCTCCGAATGGTCCGGCGCGGCGGCCGGCGCGGGCTGGCGCGACGCCTGCTGCTGAATCTTGCCGATCAGGGTGTAGA
>VEPB01000102.1 GCA_012026715.1 Methylococcaceae bacterium
CCCCGATATGGCGCTGGTGGACCCGGCAACCACGCTGTCCATGCCGCCTTACCTGACGGCCTGCACCGGACTGGATGCGCTCACCCACGCCATCGAGGCGTTCGTGTCTTCCGCCAGTTCACCCGTGGTGGACGTCCATGCGCTGGAGGCCATCCGCGGAGTCAAAAACCATCTCTTGGCGGCGGTTGGAAATCCCCACGATCTGGTGGCGCGGGAGCAGATGATGCTGTCCAGCCTTCAGGCCGGCCTGGCTTTTTCCAACGCCAGCCTGGGAGCCACACATGCCATGGCCCACAGCCTAGGGGGGTATCTCGATCTGCCCCACGGCGAGTGCAACGCGCTGTTGCTGGAGTACGTCATCGACTTCAACTTTCATGCATCGGAAGACCGTTACCTGAAAATTGGCGAAGCCCTCGGCCTGGAGATGAAGGGAGGAACACACAACGAAAGACTACGCCGGATTCAGGACGATATTCGCGCACTGCGAAATGCGGCCGGGGTGCACGCGGGACTGGCCGCCCGGGGGGTGACCCGGGGCACGGTGGACGATCTCGCCGAGCATGCCATTCGCGATGCCTGCATCTTTACCAATCCGCGTAGAGCCACGACCTCCGATTTGAAGACGATTTATGGCGAAGCCCTCTGACGACAGACCGGTCAGGGACGAATGGGAAGAACAAAGAAACCGCATCATCGGTCTCGGCGAGAGTTCGTTCCGCAAGAGCTATTACCCGGCATTGCGCCGCAATATTGCCGATTTAAAAAGCCTGCTGCTGGCGGTCGAGCAAACCACCAGCGGTATCTTCATCTGCACGCGCAACGGCCACATCGAGTTTGTGAACGCTGCCCTGAGCGACCTCACCGGTTACCGCCAGGACGAACTGATTGGCCAGACCCCGCTCATGTTTTGGGCGACTGCCGCCGATGGCGAGCGCTTTGAGGACGTGATGCAGGGGCTTCTCGCCGGCAACTCCTGGCGCGGCGACATCCTTCAGCGCAACCGGTCCGGCAAGGACTATTGGGCGCAGGTATCCGTCGCGCCCATTCGCGACGATACGGGCGAAATCACCCATTTCGTCGGTATCTTCGAAGACATCTCGACCCGCAAGCAGACCGAGGAGGAACTGGAGCGCCGGGTCTTGGAGCGAACCCGGCATCTGGTCGACGCCCTGAATTTCACTCAGACGATTCTGCTCAACTCGCCGCTGCCCATGGGGGTGTATGCCGCAACCGGGGCGTGCATCACGGCCAACGAGGCCTATGCCCGGCTGGTTGGAGGCACGCAGCAGGCCCTGATGGCGCAGAACTTCAACGACATTGCCGCGTGGACTGATACGGGGCTGCTGGACGATGTCCTCGGCGCCTTGGCTGACCGCTCGCCACGCCAGCGAGAGATCCGCGTGCGCAGTTCCTTTCACCAGTCCGTCTGGCTGGATTGCCGAGTCTTCCCGGTGCAGCTGAATGGTGAGCCGCATGTGCTGATTCAATTCATCGACCTGACAGAGCGGAAGTCGATCGAAGACAAACTGCGCCTGTCGGCCTTCCATGACGAATTGACCCAATTGCCGAACCGCCGCCTTCTGCTCGATCGGCTGGAACAGGCCATGCTCAACAGTAAGCGGCACAACAGCCATTTGGCCGTGCTGTTTCTGGACCTCAACAGGTTCAAGCAATTGAACGACACCCATGGCCATCATGTGGGCGATCAAATGCTGATGGAAGTCGCCCTCCGCCTGCGGCAAACCGTGCGGGAGTGCGATACGGTGGCCCGGCTGGGCGGCGATGAATTTGTCGTCCTGCTGGAGGGCTTGGGACCGAATCCCGATCTGGCGGAACACCATGCCGCCGCCATAGCGGACAAGATCCGGCGCAAACTGGCTACAGAATATCGTTGGGGCGAGATTCGCCACCAGGGCTCAGCCAGTCTGGGCGTCGTCCTGTTCCTTGCCGAAACCCTATCTCCGGTTGAGGTCCTCAGGGCCGCCGATGCGGCCATGTATGAGTCCAAACGGGCGAACCTTGGAAGATGTCTGGCTTCGTGAGCCATTTCCGTTTCAGGCGCTGCGGATTCGCGCCACTGGTTCGTGCCGTCGGCAGGTGGACGCAACACCTTGGAACCCTGGGAAAAATGATTCTGCGACGGGGATGAGAACGGTTGGTGACGGCATCACTTTTCGTCTCCGGGACATCTAGGTGGGAATATGCATTTATACGAAATGCGCAAGTTCGTTGCGCCGGAATTCATCTTCGGCGTGGGCTGCCGACGACGCGTCGGCTATTACGCTCGCAACCTGGCGTCACGACGAGTGCTCGTCGTCAGCGATCCCGGCGTGATCGCGGCAGGCTGGCTCAAGGACGTGCAGGCCGATCTGGCGGAAGTCGACATCGAATCGGTGGTTTTCCACGGTCTGACGCCGAATCCCAAGGATCATGAGGTGATGGCCGGGGCTGCGCTTTACGCTCAGGAACGGTGCGATGTCATCGTCGCGTTGGGCGGCGGGAGCGTGATGGACTGCGCCAAGGGCATCGGCATCGTGCACTCCAACGGCTGTCACATCCTCGAGTTCGAGGGGGTGGATCAGGTCGAAGTACCCGGGCCACCGTTGATCTGCATTCCAACGACGGCAGGGACGGCGGCCGACATCTCGCAGTTCTGCATCATCGTCAACACGCCAAGCCGCTACAAGATGGCGATCATCAGCAAGACCGTGGTGCCGGATGTGGCGCTGGTCGATCCGGAAACGACGGTGACGATGTCCCCCTATCTGACCGCGTGCACAGGGCTCGACGCGCTCACGCACGCGATCGAGGCCTATGTCTCCACCGCCAGTTCGCCGGTGGTCGACGTGCACGCCTTGGCTGCCGTCACCCTGGCCTGGCACAACATCGAGCAGGCGGTCGCCGACCCGGCCTGCTTGCCCGCCCGCGAGAACATGGCCCTCGGCAGTCTGCACGCAGGCCTTGCATTTTCCAATGCGAGCCTCGGCGCGGTGCATGCGTTGGCCCATTCCATCGGCGGCTTTCTCGATTTGCCCCACGGTGAATGCAATGGCCTGCTGCTCGAACACGTGATGCGCTTCAACATGGACTCAGCGGCCGATCGCTACGGAGAGATCGGCCGCGCCATGGGCATCGACATGCACGGCATGACGGAGCGCCAGCGCGCAGCAAGAATCGTCAGTGAAATCGCCGCCCTGCGCAGCCGGATCGGCATCGTCGACAGCCTCTCCGCGCGCGGCATCCGCTTGACCGACATCCCGGAACTAGCGGCCCATGCGCTCAACGACCCCTGCCTCGTCACCAATCCCAGACGAGCCAGCATCGATGATATCAAGGTCATTTATGGCGAAGCACTCTGATTCCGACGACGGCTGGGAGGCCCGCCGAAACCGCATCATCGGTCTCGGCGAACGATCCTTCCGCAAGAGCTATTACCCGCAATTGCGGCAAAACCTGGACCGGTTGGAGCGGTTTCGCACCCTCCTTGACCGCACCTCCGACTTCGTCGTTCTCCTTGCCCTGCCCGAAGGCACGATCATCGATGCCAATATGGCACTGGCCCAATTGCTCGGCAGGCCCCTCGATACACTGATCGGACATCCGCTCGCATCGCTCGGTGTCGCCGATGCCACCGCCATCCTCGACGATCTGCGCCGGGAAATGAGCGGTCCCGTCGATGACGGCGAAGTGTCCAGCCATTCCCAGATCGCCGAATATCGGCTCGAAGCTCGCTCGATCTGGCTGGAACTCTCGTATCGGGTCGCGGTGGTCGACCAACGCAGTTACGGCGTCCTGATGGGTCGCGATATCACGGAGCGAAAGCGCAGCCACGAATTGGTCACCAAACTGCTTGCCGAGAAGGAAGCGCTGCTGGACAACGCCCTGGTCGGTATCGCCATGCTGCGCCGCCGCCGCATCGTCGCCTGCAATCGACGCTTCGAGGAAATTTTCGGCTATCCGCCCGGCACGATGGCGGGTCAATCCACGCGGAGACTCTATGCGTCCGACGACGTCTTCAGCTCCTTCGGAAATCAGGTCTACGACGCACTGAACGACAACCGTAGTTTCAGCGCCACCCTGATGTTTGCGCGCGCCGACGGCAGCACGTTCTGGGGTGAGGCGACCGGCCGCGTCATCGATCCGGCTCACCCCCAGGACGACAGCATCTGGGTAATCTCCGATGTCACCGAGCGTAGAGAAGCGGAGGAGAAGGCCCGATTCCTCGCCTTTCACGATGCCCTGACGGGGTTGCCGAATCCGCTGTTGATCCAAGACCGTCTGGATCAGGCCAAGGGTTTTGCCGACCGCGCCGCGATGAAGATCGCCCTGATGGTGGTGGACCTCGCCCGCTTCAAGACCATCAACGACAGCCTCGGGCGCGGCGTCGGCAATCGGCTGCTGATCGAGGTGGCGAGGCGTCTGCGCAACTGCGTCCAGGATACCGATACCGTCTGCCGACAGGGTGGCGACGAATTCCTCATCCTGCTGCCCAACCTCGCCGATGCCGCCGCCTGCGCCATTTTCCTCGCCAAGGTCATGGACAACCTGCTGATTCCGTTCAAAATCGACGATCGGGAATTGGTCATTACCGTCTCGATCGGCATCGCCGTATACCCGGATGACGGTGCCGATTTCGAATCCCTGTTGAAGAAGGCCGATATGGCGATGTATCGAGCCAAGGGCGCCGGGCGGAACGCCTACCACTTCTTCAACGCCGAGATGAACGGCGATGCGGAAGAGCAGCTGACCCTGCATTTCGGCCTGCGGCGAGCCCTGGACTCCGGCCAGTTCGTGCTGCATTTCCAGCCCCAGATCGAAATCGCCAGCGGGACGTTGATCGGCGCGGAGGCACTGATCCGCTGGCACCATCCCGAGCATGGCCTGATCCTGCCGGGACGCTTCATCCCGGTGGCCGAGGAGAACGGCATGATCGTTCCCCTGGGGGAATGGGTGCTGCGCGCCGCCTGCTGCCAGGCGCGGCGGTGGCAGGATGAAACGGGCCTGCCCGGTCTCGTGGTCGCCGTGAACCTGTCGGCACTGCAATTCAAGCGTGGCGACATCGAACGGTCGGTCACGCTGGCATTGCAGGAATCGGGACTGGATCCAAGTCAGCTCGAACTGGAACTCACCGAGTCCATCCTGATCCAGGAAACGGAAAAGGTCCTCGCCACGGTCATGCGCCTCAAGCACATGGGCGTCAAGCTGTCGATCGACGACTTCGGCACGGGCTACTCGAGCCTTTCCTATCTCAAGCGTTTCAAGGTCGACAAACTCAAGATCGACCAGTCATTCATCCGCGACCTGGCGACCGATTCCGAAAGCGCCGCCATCGTCCGCGCCATCATCCAGATGGCACGCAGTCTCGGACTTCGGACGATCGCCGAAGGCGTCGAGGACAAGCCGGCGCTGGAACTCCTGCGCCTCTATCACTGCGATGAGGCGCAGGGATACTACTTCTCGCGACCCGTGCCGGCCGACGAATTCAGTGGCAAGTATCGGACGCCGATACCGGTATGTGCATCATGAGCAAGCCACCGTTATGAGCCGATTCACGGCGGTATCGTGAAAGCGACCGCAAGCATCTCGTCCTTGGCCCCCCGCCGGAAATCCCCGCCGCGCCATACGAGTCACTGAATCACGCGACCGCCCCGCTTGAGCACGTTCCACGGTGTATCATGTGCGCTTCCAGCCGGTACCCGACTGTCCGCCATCGTTCCATGAAGCCCTTCTTCCCCGCCGTTGGCAATCGCTTGCTCGCAGCCGTTCACTGGCTGCTCGAGCCTTTCGGTCAGGCGCGGCTGACCCCCAAGGCGTTGGCCGACCGGCTGTTCTCCCTGAAGTACCTGATGGTGGGCGGATTTCTGGTCACCATGATCCCGGTCGCCATCGCCCTCACCTATGCTGGGATCGGGATGCGGGAAACCGCCTCCCTGGGCGAGCGGGCCCTGTACCAGACCGCCGACCAGATGAAAGCCATGCGCCTGGTGTTGCAACAGGTCAACGACATCGAACGCAAGGCCAAGCTGTTCGTGCTGTTCTCCGACCCTGCCCTGCGCCAGCCTTACGAGCGGGAATCCTACGAAAACGTGCGCACCGCCTTCCGCCACAGCACCGACGAACTGCTGAAGCGGTCGCTGGACAACCGGCTCACCCTGCTGATCACCGAACTGCTGGAGAAGGAGCGGTTGATCCACGACCAGATCACCGCTTTCGACGTCAACGACAATCCCAAGCTGCCGGTGGAGGAAGCCTTCCGTGGCCTGCGGGACGCGGCCAACCAGTTGTGGGAGGAAGTCAGCGGGCGGGTCGCCCGGCAGGCGGAGGGACTGCACCAGCAGGCCAGCGAACTGGAACAACAGTTGATGATCCGAACGCTGGCGCTGATGACTTTCTCGGTGGGGTTCTTCATCGTATTCATGGCGGTGCTGCACCGCTCCATCCGGCGGCTGGACCAGTCCATCCGCAAGCTCGGTTCGGGCCGTTTCGGCGAGCCCATCGCGGTAAGAGGCCCGCGCGACCTGCGCCTGCTGGGGGACCGGCTGGAGTGGCTGCGGGCCCGCTTGCTGGACCTCGAACAGGCCAAGTATCAGTTCATGCAGAACGTCACCCGCGAGATCGATGCGCCGCTGGACGCAATCCGCGAGGACTGCGGGCAGCTGCAAGCGGTCGCCGAGCGGTCGGCCGACGAAGAATTGGCCCGGCGCTGCGAGCGGCTCGAACAGAACGCCGGCAAGCTGCAAAGCGTCTGCGAGGAACTGGTGCGCTACAGCCAGCTCAATGAAAACCCGGTGCTGGGCGAACGCAGCGGGATCGACCTCAAGCAGCTTTACGACGCGGCCGTGGCCGGCCTCAAGCCGCAAATCGTGGCCAAGGGCCTGAGGATCAAGGCCTTGGTGCAGCCGGTGCCGTTCCATGGCATTGCCGAGCAGATGCAGGGCATGTTCGAGCAATTGCTGTCCAACGCCGTCAAGTTTTCGCCGGAGGGAGGCGAAATCCGCGTACTGCTGCGCTCATCGAAAGGCTCGATCGAATTCGAGATCGAGGACGACGGCCCCGGTTTCGCCGCCGACGAACTCCAGCAGGTGCTGAAGCCTTTCTATCGCGGCAGGGCCGCCATCGACCTGGATACCGATGGCACTGGACTGGGTCTGGCCATGGTGAGCGAATACCTGGTCCACTGCCAGGGCCGCATCGAAATCGTCGAACCGCGGGAAGACCGCCACGGCGCCCGCATCCGCATCCACATCCCCATCGTGAACCTGGACTGACATGAAATACCTGCCCTTTCTCGCCCTGCTGCTGCTCAGTGCCTGCGGCGGCGGCTACTATGGCGGCTCACCGAGCCGCTACAGCGGCGTCGATGCCGACGATTTGCTGGCGTTCCAGGCCGATTTCGCCCACAAGTCGGCGGCGGCCCGCGCCGAGGAATGCCGCTGGCTGGTCAAGCGCCAGCAGCAATCCCCCCAGCTGGATTGGACCCTGCGGCTGATGATTGGCCGGCCCCTGTCGGAATCCTGCGGCGATCCGGGCCGGCTGGTGCGCGCCTATGAAAGCCTCAGCGCCCGCCAGCACCTGGACCGGCGTGCCGAGGGACTGGGGGATTATCAGGCCAAGGTCCTGCAACGGCTCGGTTATGGCGGCCGCAGGACGGATGCCGCCGCCGAGCGCACCGAAAAGAGCACGGCGAAAGGCAATGGCAAGGACGATCCCAAGCTGCTGCGGGAAAAGCTGGAGGCGATCCGCGCCATCGAGCGCGACATGGACGAGAACCAGCCGGCGGGGAAGGGCCGCTGACGCGACGCGTTGGTTAGGCTCTACAGCGCCTGCGGCAGCATGCGC
>VEPB01000385.1 GCA_012026715.1 Methylococcaceae bacterium
CGCGGTGGCGGTGGCGGCCCGCATCGCCAATCGGCCGGAATCGGCCGGCAAGACCATCGTGGTGATCCTGCCGGATTCCGGTGAGCGCTATCTCAGTTCCGTCCTGTTTGAAGGAGTGTTCGATGCGAACGGACAAGCCGTTTGAGTCCGCCTTCGGAGTCGCTGCGGTGAACGCGTCGAATTCGATCGGTTGGAATATTCAGGGCGTGGTGGGCGAACTGCGGGCGCTGCGGGACCGTTCCCTGGTGACCCGCCAGCGTGCCGGCAACCCGCCCAAGCTGCCTTCCCGCAAGGCCTTGGGGCGGGTCATCGAAGACCTCTCCACGGTCTTGTTCCCCAACCGGTTGGGGGCGGGGGACTTGAGCGACGAGGGCATCGATTTTTTTGTGGGTCACACCCTGGATGCATCGCTGCGAAGCCTCTATGACCAGGTGCGGCGGGAGTTGCGGTTCGTCGCCGAGCAACAGGGTGCCCACGAGCCCGACGTGGCCGAACGGGCTGCCGATATCACCCGCCAATTCGCGGCGCGACTGCCTTCCATCCGGCTGTTGCTAGAGTCGGACATCGAAGCGGCTTACCAGGGGGATCCGGCGGCGCTGAGCGTGGACGAGGTGCTGGTGTGTTACCCCGGCATTACCGCCGTCACCCATCACCGTATGGCGCACGAACTGCACGAGTTGGGCGCCCGCTTGGTGGCTCGCACGGTCTCCGAGATCGCGCATTCGTCCACCGGTATCGATGTCCATCCCGGCGCCCGGATCGGCCGCAGTTTTTTCATCGACCACGGCACCGGCGTGGTGATCGGCGAGACCGCCGTCATCGGCGACCGGGTGCGCTTGTACCAGGCGGTGACTCTCGGCGCCAAGCGCTTCCCGACCGACGAGCATGGGAACCTGCTCAAGGGCAATGCCCGCCATCCCATCGTCGAGGATGACGTGGTGATCTACGCCGGCGCCACCATCCTGGGCCGCATCACCATCGGCGCCGGCGCCACCATCGGTGGCAACGTCTGGCTCACCCGCAGCGTGCCGCCCGGCAGCGTCATCACCCTGGCGGTGGTGCGTAACGAGTTTTTCGAGGGAGGTGGGGGAATCTGAGCCTCAACTAGGCCGGGATGACACAGACATCCCGGCAATCCGACGAACGCTGGGTTGCGATCCTCAACCCAGCCTACCCACGGACTCTTTTCGGGCCAAGGCCGGCCAAACACTTTGTCCATCAACAGGAGACCATCATGTCCGATATCCACGAAGGCCATACCGCGTTAGGCGACGTCGCTGCGCGCACTCTGGCGAATGCCACCAAGACCGTCCCCATGATGGGGATCATCACGCCGCGCTGGCTGGTTCACTTGCTGCAATGGGTTCCTGTCGAGGCCGGCATCTACCGGGTCAACAAGGTCAAGGACGAGTCGGCGATCACGGTCGACTGCTCCGCCCGGGACGAGCGGGAATTGCCGCAGACCTTCGTCGATTACGAAGAGTGGGGGCGGGAGTACATGCTGAGCGCCGTCAACACAGTGGTGGATGTGCATACCCGGGTGTCGGACCTCTACAGCAGTCCCCACAACCAGATCCGCGAGCAGTTGCGGCTCACCATCGAGATCGTCAAGGAGCGCCAGGAAAGCGAGCTGATCAACAACGCCGAGTACGGCTTGATCAACAATGTGGCCAAGACCCAGCGCATCAAGACGCTCGCCGGTCCACCCACCCCCGACGACCTGGATGAGCTGATCAGCAAGGTCTGGAAGGAGCCCGCTTTCTTCCTGGCCCATCCCGCCGCCATTGCGGCCTTCGGACGGGAATGCACCCGTCGCGGCGTGCCGCCACCGACGGTGAGCCTGTTCGGGGCTCAATTCATCACCTGGCGCGGGATTCCCGTGATTCCGTCGGACAAGATCAGGGTGAACAAGGGCAAGACCAGCATTATCTTGCTGCGTACCGGCGAAAGCCGTCAGGGTGTGGTTGGCCTGTTCCAGCCCAATCTGCCGGGTGAACAGAGCATGGGATTGTCGGTGCGCTTCATGGGCATCAACCACAAGGCCATCGCCTCATACCTGGTTTCCCTTTATTGCTCCCTGGCGGTGTTGACGGACGACGCCTTGGCCGTACTCGATGACGTGGATGTGAGCAAGTACCATGACTACCAGCCCAAGTACACCAAGTAGTTCCGTGGCTGGCTCGGATGCTTCGGGTGTGCCGCCCGGCTTGCCTGATCCGGCCTTGCTGGAGAAGATTGCCAACGAACTGTTCGCCGAAGTGCCTGGTGGGAGCTCCAGTTTGGCCTCGGCCAGTCCGGTGGCGGGAAGCTCCGGTGCCGGACTGACGGGGGAGCGGCAATTGCGCTCGGCCCCGGCCGCAACCGGCGGCAGCGGTCCCGGCCCTGTGGCGCTGGCGGTGCCGGATGCGGTGATCGCAGATCAGATCAATGCGCCGGGGCCATCGCTGCAGTCCGGTGTTCCGCCGCGCCCGGATCGGTATGGCGCCGATCTCAGTCTCAGTTCAGTGATCCCCAGTGCCATATCCGTTGGCGGACCCCATTCCTGGCCGGGACGTTCTTCGCCGCCTGGGGCGCAACTGGTCTCACCGCCGCCGGCGACGCCGGGCTTCGAAGCCGGTTCGCTGCCGGTAGCCAGCCTGGTTCCACCGCTAGCGGGATTCGGGTTTCCCGAGGAGGCCGATGTCAGGCGGCTGCTGGGGTTCACCCGCGTGGATCCAGAATCCGGCGGCGGCGTGAGCAAGGATGCTGGCGGTTTGCCGTATTGTTTTCTGGGCACTGCCGATGCCGCACCGTTGCGGAATTCGGCCGAATTGAGCCTGGCGCCGCGCAGTCCGGATTTGGAACCGCTGCCGGACTGGGGAGGGCTGACCTCGCCCTTTGGCCAGGCCGACGTTCCCGCATCGAAGGCGACCGCCACGGAAGAACCTCAGGGAGCGCCGCTGGCCGCCTCGGGTGAGGCGGGGCAGGGGGCGTACTATTTCCTGGATGAATCCCGTGCGGCTACCGCCTCGGCGCCCCAACTCTATCTGGAAAGCCGCGCAGTCGAACCAGGCCTGAACTTGGGCTCGACCACGGCCCATCCGGCCTTTGACGTCAACATCGTGCGCCGGGATTTCCCCATCCTGCAGGAGACAGTCAACGGCAAACCGCTGATCTGGTTCGACAATGCGGCCACCACCCAGAAGCCGCAGACGGTGATCGACCGGCTGGCCTATTTCTACCAGCACGAGAACTCCAACATCCACCGGGCCGCCCACGAACTGGCGGCGCGGGCGACGGACGCCTACGAGGCGGCGCGGAATAAGGTGGCGCGGTTTCTCAAGGCCTCTTCCAGCGACGAGATCGTGTTCGCCCGCGGCACCACCGAGTTGATCAACCTGGTGGCGCAATCCTGGGGCCGGCGCTACATCGAACCGGGCGATGAGATCGTCATCACCTGGCTGGAGCATCACGCCAACATCGTGCCCTGGCAGCAGCTGTGCGCGGAAAAGGGCGCTCGGCTGAAGGTGGCCCCGGTGGACGACAGCGGCCAAGTGCGGCTGGACGAGTACGAAAAACTGTTTACCACCCGCACCAAGCTGGCCTCCTTCACCCAGGTCTCCAATGCCCTAGGTACCGTGACGCCGGTGGCGGAAATGACCGAGATCGCCCACCGCCACGGCGCCAAGGTGCTGGTGGATGGCGCCCAGTCGGTGTCTCACATGGCGGTGGACGTGCAAAGCATCGGCTGTGACTGGTTCGTGTTTTCCGGCCACAAGGTGTTTGGGCCGACCGGCATCGGCGCGCTGTGGGGCAAGCTGGATCTGCTCAACACCACGCCGCCCTGGCAGGGCGGCGGCAACATGATCCAGGACGTGACCTTCGAAAAAACCATCTACCAACCCGCGCCGAACCGCTTCGAGGCGGGCACCGGCAACATCGCCGATGCAGTGGGTCTGGGCGCGGCGCTCGATTATGTAGAGCGCATCGGCATGGAGAACATCGCCCGCTACGAACACGCGCTCCTGGTCTACGCCACCGAAAGAATGCGGACCATATCGGGGCTGCGAATGATCGGCACAGCGGCAGAGAATGCCAGCGTGCTGTCGTTCGTGTTGGATGGATTCGGCGCGGTGGAAGTGGGCGAGGCACTGAACCGCGAGGGTATCGCGGTCCGCGCCGGGCATCACTGCGCCCAACCGATTCTGCGCCGGTTCGGCCTGGAGGCCACAGTGCGACCGTCGCTGGCGTTCTACAACACCTGCGCTGAAGTCGATGCATTGATCGACGCGATCCGGCGCATTCAATCCGGTTCGGTCAGTCTCCCGCGGTGAACTGAGGACTTTCTACGCGCCGGCGCAAATGATGGACGGGCGCCGGCGCCGAAGGTCACGGATTCCGATTGACCGGGGCTGGGTTGAGGCTTGCCAAGGTCCTTAGTTCCTAATGGAATACATATGTGCGGAAGGATTCTTTCTTGGAATTTTCCTGGTTCGGTATAGTGGCGGCCATTCCGGTTTCTGAGTTGCTGTTTTTGCTTCCCATGGCCCAAGAAAACTTACAGATCGCCGGGGACACGTGCGGTGATTCCTGGCTGGATGCGATTGGCGGTGCGTTGAAGGACCTGCGTTTTGGCTCCGTGGAGATCGTCGTCCACGACGGCAAGATCGTGCAGGTGGAGCGCCGGGAAAAATGGCGTTGCAATCGGGAGCTGGCTGCAAGCCTCGGGGTGAAGCGCTAGTGCGGCGCATGGACTGGCCGGGCAGACCAACGACGAATGGCCGGGGTACGGGGGTTCCCGCCCCATGCTGGCATGCGGAGGAAACCGGCTGCGGCCGGGAATCGGTTCACGAGAACTTCTAGACGATCACCTGATTTCCGGACTGCGGTCCTTCCCCGTTCCGGCCCCTGGCCACCGTTTCCCGCAACTATGATGCACCGCACCCATTCCGTACTGCCGGGTTTTACGCCGGCTTTGGGCTTCACGCTGTTCTATTTGAGCCTGATTGTCCTGATCCCGCTGTCGGCGACGTTCTTGAAGTCGGCGACCCTGGGCTGGGAAGCGTTCTGGCACACCATCACCGCGCCGCGGGTGGTGGCTTCCTACAAGTTGACCTTCTCCGCCGCGCTGATCGGGGCCGCCATCAACGCCGTGTTCGGCCTGCTGGTGGCCTGGGTGCTGGTGCGTTACGAGTTTTTCGGGAAGCGAATCGTGGATGCCCTGGTGGACCTGCCCTTCGCCCTGCCGACGGCAGTGGCCGGCATTGCCCTGGCGACCATCTATTCCACCAAGGGCTGGGTAGGGCAGGCGCTGCAGCCCTTGGGGCTGAAGGTGGCCTACACCCCGCTGGGCGTGGTGGTGGCGCTGACCTTCATCGGTTTGCCGTTCGTGGTCAGGACGGTGCAGCCGGTGCTGGAGGAGTTC
>VEPB01000452.1 GCA_012026715.1 Methylococcaceae bacterium
CGGAAGCAAAAAAGACCCCGCCGAAGCGGGGTTGACTCAAGTGGTGTTGGAGGGAACCCATGTCGGCGCATTTCAAGAAAGGCGGGATGCGCTTTGATGGAGCGCGTCGCAAGGGTATTAGTCATCTAGCAAACGTCAGGCCAAGACAGCCATGTCCCGTTTTATCAGTATGATGGGGGCTGGCCTGGACGCGGTGTTTGCACCAAAAGTAAAAGCTGTCGACGACTTTGCCGCGTTTATGTGCGGTCGTCGCCCGGCGACCGTCGCTCGTCAGGGTAGCCGATGCGCCAACCCCTGATGGCAGTCCACGCAGGTCTTGCCCAGCGTGCCGATGCGCTGATGCATGTCGCCGGAGCCCTGAGCCTGAGGGTCCATGGCGCTCACGTCGTGGCAGCTCCTGCAGGGGGCTGAATCCGACGCCTTCAGGTCGAGCAATACCCGGCGCGCCATCTCGAGGCGCAGGGCCGCAAATTTCTCGGGGGTGTCGATGGTCCCGATCAGGTGGTGGTAGACGTCCTTGCTGGCCGTGACTTTGGCTTTGGCGTAGGCCAGCCAGTTTGCATGGGGCAGGTGGCAGTCGGCGCAACCGGCCCGGACGCCGGTGCGGTTGCGGTAGTGGGGCGATTGCAGATAGTCCTGATAGGACGCACCGGCCATCTCGTGGCAGGATAGGCAAAATCCGTTGCTGTCGCTCAAGCCGGCCAAGCCGGCGAAACCGGCCGCGATTGTCAGGCCCAACAGCGCGCCGAACACCAAAGGAATGCCTGCGGGGTGTTTCGTGATGAGCGCCGTCGTGCGGTTGCTGAGTCGGTCGATCAATCGAAAATCCATGGCTGACACCTCGATGGTGAGTCCGCATCCAGTTTAGTCGGTGATCCCGCGCACGCCTGTCGTTCAAGAGGGTACGCGTTTTCCGCGTCGATTGCGGCGATCGGCCGGGGCGTGGAAGCCTACCCCCGCTTCGAGCCGTAGGGGTGCCCCGCGCAGGCGCTCCGCTCAGCGGTACACGTTCAATGTTGTCAGCACCGCATTGCCGTCCAGTCGGGCCGGGATAGCCTGCGCGACAGGCGGCGCCGCCAGCCAGGGCATCAAGTCATCCAGCGAATTCAAGCTCCGATCGTAGCGCTTGGCGCGGCGGAACTGATCGTCGTGGCGCTTGCGGATCGGCAGGAAGCGCACGTCCGTATCCTGGCCGAGGCATTCGTAGAAACTGTGGTAGCCGGCGCCCACAACCAGCAGCTTGGCGGCCCGGATGGGGGTGTGAAGATGGCGGTGGCTGTGGAACTCCAGACCGGCCTTGCGGGCCGCCGCGCGCAGCAGTTCCAACAGTCTGGAATTGCAGCGGTGCTCGCTGTCCACCAGCACGAAGTGGCGGCGATCGGGCTTGAAGTCCAGGTGCCCGGCATCCACTACATAGCCGCAATGGCGGGCCATCGGTAGCTGGCCGTCCCACTCGCAGCACTCGGCGGGATAGGGGCTTAGCACCCGGTGGTAGGGCGTGGCATCGGCTGCGCCGTGGTTGTTGCTGTGGCGCGCCAGCCAAAGGCGCGTTTCGTAGCGGCCCAGCAAATCTTCGTTCAGTTCTTCGCGCCAGCCCCGCGGGAAGGTATCGACCACGATGCCCGCCGATGGACGCCCGGTGAGCGGTGCCAGGTCCGGATCGGCCAGGCTTTCGGCATAAATCCGGGGCAACTTTCCCTCGGGCAGGTAGCGATCGGACCCGGGACGGATCAGCAACAGGGCGGTCTGGCCGGATCGGGCCAGCAGCCGTTGCAGCAGCCAGCCCCGACGGGCGTGACCGTGGCCGCCGCCAATGGCATAGATCAACCAGTCAGCTGTCGTAGCCACCGCCTTTTTCGTCGCTACGGTCGTAGTCGGACACCGCGTCGAAGGCCGCGTAGTCCTCGGCGCTGAAAGGCGATTCCAGCAAGGCGTCGGTGGTCGCCGTTGCGGCCTCGTCCGACCAGCCGCCGGAGGCGCCACCGCCACCGAATGCGCCGCCCTGGCCGGTGAACACGTCTTCCGTGGCGGCATCGCCAGAGTACGACGATGTGGCGGTGGAGTGGCTGCGATCAGAGTCCAGGGTGTCGGAGTCCGGCCGCAGCCGGGCATAACAGTCGGGGCATAGCACCTGCTGACCGTAAGGCCGGCGGTGTTCCACGCAGAGGGAAGTCCGGCATTGGGAACAGGCGGTGATCGGGGGACCCTGACAGGGCCGGACGAAGATGAGGCCGACCCGGCAGCCGCAGCGGGCGGGATCGGGGAGGGGTGGACTAGCCATCAGTGCGAGGCTCCGGGGTGTGGCAGAGCGGCGGCGATGGTTTCGATTCCTGCGCGCAGGCCGCCGTAATAATCCTTGCGTTTGAAGTGGGGTGCGATGGTGTCCTCGACGATGCGCTTGGCCCTGGCGTCGGGCAGGTCCCCTTCCAGGCCATAACCGACTTCGATGCGGATACGGTGGTCGGCCAGGGCCACCAGCAGCAGGATGCCGTCATCGCGTTTGCGATCGCCCAGCTTCCAGGACTCGGCCACCCGGATGGCGAATTGCTCGATGGTCTCCGGGAGGGTGGTTGCGACGATCAGCACCGCGATCTGCGCCTGCTGGCCACGCAGCAGGGCCGCTAGCTCATCGCGCTGACTGGCGGAGAGGGTGCCGGTGGTATCGGTGACCCTGGATTGCAGCGGGGGCACCACCGGTTCCGCCCGGACCGGATCACAGGGCAAGGCCAACACGGCAACCAGCCAAAACGCCGGCAGGAGGCCCATGGGTCAGGGTTTGGCCGGTGTGGCGCCGAAATCGACCACCGGCGGCTTGGCCAGCATCGATTCGTTTTCCACCGCGAAATTGGGCTTGACCTTGAAGCCGAACCACTGCGCCGTGAAGTTGGACGGGAAGGAACGGACCGTGACGTTGTAGTCCTTGACCGCCTCGATGTAGCGATTGCGCGCCACGGTGATGCGGTTTTCGGTGCCTTCCAACTGCGCCTGGAGATCGCGGTACAACCCGTCCGCCTTCAGTTGGGGGTAGTTTTCGGCAACCACCAGCAGCCGTGACAACGCCCCCCGCAATTCCTGCTGAGCCGTCACGAAGCGCTTGAAGGCCTGCTCGTCGTTGACCAGTTCCGGCGTGGCCCGGATGCCGCCGACCTGGGACCGGGCTGCCGTCACCGCTTCCAGCACCTCTTTTTCGTGGGCCGCGTATCCCTTGACCACGCTGACCAGGTTGGGCACCAGATCGGCCCGGCGCTGGTACTGATTCAAGACCTCCGACCAGGTCGCGCCGATCTCCTCATCGCTTTCCTGCAGGGCGTTGTATCCGCAGCCGGAAATCAGCGCCATCGCCAACAGCGCCGCCAGCCAGCCCAGACGTTGCAGAATTCCGCGCAGGTTCATCAGTGTTTCGCCCGGTCGTGTGAAGGACTGCATTCTAACCGACCCCGAAGGGTCTTACAGCAGCCGTACCCAGATGCTGCGGCTGGTGCGTTTCAAGCCGGCAAACCAGCGACAGGGCAGATAGAGACAAGCGGCTACGCAAGCCGCAGCCAAGTATACGATCAGCAGGCCGAAACCCTGGTCCGGCGGCTGTTGCGGGCGGGGATCGATCAGCGGCCAGCCGAATTGCCATTCGGCATGGCCATACCGGCCATAGTCCATCAGCGCGGCGAGGGCGTGGATCAGCGGCAGGTGGAGCAGGTAGAAGAACAGCGGCACCTGGCCGAACACGTTGAGGGGCCGCAGCCAGATCGGCGGCGACCGGTCCAGGGCCGCCAGCAGGATCATGCCGGGTCCCAGGGTCATCAGCAGATAGTGCAGGGAAGGCGGGTATTTGGTGCACTTGAGCAAGGACATCAGGGTCTGAAGGTCGGATGCCTGAGCCGACCAGCGTTCGGCGTCGCCGTACAGGTTGCCGAGCCGCAACAGCACGAAGCCGGCGGTCAGCGCCATGCCCCAGTGCAGCAGGCCCAGGCGGCGCCGCGCGGGTTCCAGGCGGAACATCGGGCCGAATGCGAATCCTGCCGCCATCACGCCGATCCAGGGAACCAGGGGATAGGAGGCGATGAAGCGCCGGCCGTTGCCGAACTCGAAGCCGCCGCCGGCATGGACCACCTGCCACAGCCAGCCCCAGGCGCCGAAGTCTTCCGGGCGAAGTGGATCCAGCAGATTGTGGCCCAGCATCAAGGCCAGGCCGATCGCGGCGATGAGCGGCAGGCGCAGCCGGATCAGGCCGGCCAGGACGATCATCGACCAGCCGATCGCCCACAGCACCCCCACCCGGATCCGGACCATGTCCAGGCTGAAGTTCCAGCCGGTCCAGCGAATGACGGTGAGGTCCAACAGAATCAACAAGGCGCCCCGGCTCAGCAGCAGGCGCGATTGCCCGCTGACGTCGCCGTTGCGGGTCAGGGACAGGTAACTGCTGGCGCCCGACAGAAAGATGAACAGTGGCGCGCAGAAGTGGGTGATCCAGCGGGTGAAGAACAGCGCCGCGTCGGTCCTTTGCAGGTCCAGCGGGTCGAAGTTGGCGCTGCTGAAATAATCGCGGGTGTGATCCAGCGCCATCAGCACCATGACGAGGCCGCGCACCAGGTCGATGGCCAACACCCGGCGGTCGAAGCTGTTGTGCTCCATGTTCTGGGTAAGCTGTCAGGGGATATCGGCATTCTTGCAGATCGCGGCGGGATCTGTCTGCTGCCGGCACAGGGGGCGTTCGATGTCGCAGGAAGCGACGGGGTTGAGGCGTCCGATTAGAAAGCGATGGCGCCGAGGAGGTGCCCGGCGAAAGGAGGGCGATGGCGGTCGATCGCGCGCCTATTGCTGTCGTCCAGCCCGCCTGAGCCCCACTGACAGGTTCTGAGGTGGAGCCGCCGCAGGTTCGGGCGGCCGAACGGGAAGACTTGGCCCAACCCGATATACCCTTCGTTCCGATCTCGCTCAAACGATAGCTTTTTTGGAGCTTACGCGAGGGCTGATACTGGCACTGGATTGTGGAACCCGCGGTTCGTTGGTTGCAAGCGCGAGGGGTTCGATCAGCGCTCTTGCAGGCTTTCGCCGGCATGCTGGATCAGCGGGCTGAGGAAAGACTCGATCATCCGCGGATGGCCGATCTTGATCTCAACGGTCACGGCCATTTCCGGTGCTAGACTCACCACCTGGTCTTCCACCCTGATCCTGTAGCGCGTCGGCTGGACCTTGGCGGAATAAATCACCCCGCGTTTTTTTGCTGATGGCATTACGGGAACCGAGGGCGATGACCCCATGGATCGTTCCGGTTTTGGTGAAGGGAAACGCTGGAAAGGCTGCTCCGACAGTCATTCTTCTGGGTTGGAGGGCGCGCAATCGCTGACACCTGGGACCGACGAATTACCTCGTTCAGGAATCAACCCGCAGCGTCAATCGGCTAGGGAATCGCCGATAGATCCGGCCAAACTGGGGCAGGGTCAGGAGAAAAATGGCTGCATTGATTTGCCCTGAAGTGGACCGCCGAAGTCGCAGCCGTTGAGCTTTGCCGAACTCGAATAACGGACGACGAAACGCCAGGCCCGCCGGGCGTTTTTCCCGGTGGGAATGGAGCGAGTAGTTCGGTGGAGCCCGTTGTTAGTGTCGCGGTGACTCCGCTAAAGGCCCGCTACCAGTGCCTGGCGAAGCATGCGGCGCAGGTCAACGTCTTGGTTGCCCTCGCCAATGGGTACCTGTTTCGAGGCTCATCGAAGGCCGCCTAGCGGCCAAAGTGCACGTGCCCGGTAAAGCGGGCCAATCGCGTGGAACCGAAGGCGAAAGCTCGACGACCAAAGCACGTCTATAGAAGAAGTACTGAATAAATCAGCGGTTCCCTGAGGTATTGGCCGCAGGGAGGCGGGCTCAAGTCAACACCGTTGCGTCTGGCGGAGGGGAGTGCAGTGCGGCAAACAACCAGGGCCGGAGGGCCGCAGTCGTCGTCTTACTACAGGTCGGAACGCGCGTGGTTCGACCACTTGCGGATCATGGCGGAACTGCCCTACCCGAGCCGGGCGCTGATGTCGAGCATCGCCGCGGTGCTCGGCCAGCATTTCCAGTGGGATTTCATCGCCTTCGGCTGGGATGACCGGCAGACTCTGCAGCCGCTGGGCTACTGGGCGGAACCCGTGGTCGGCGAAATCCTGAAAACCTACGCCGACAACTTCGCGAAATTCGCCGAGGAATTGCCGCTGGGCATCATGCTGGAGAGCCGCGGGCGCATCCTGCGCATGGCCGAGGCCAGCGCGGAATACGAACAGAGCCGGCTTTACACGGATTTGCTGCAGCCCTACGGCGTCCGTTGGGGCTTGGCGGTACCCGTCTATCTCGGCGAGGACGGACTGGGCTTCCTCGGTATCTTCCGCCGCGGCGAGCGTGGCCCTTACACGGACGCGGACCAGGATCGGCTCGATAAGGTCGGCCTGGCCCTGGGCGATCTGGACCGGCGCCATAACCCGCTGGCGGCCTTGCCCAAGCCGGCTAGCCGTGAGGCGATGATCGCCAGCATGCTGATCAACCGGCAGGGCCGCGTTCTCGGGTTGAGCCGGAACGCCCGCAACATCCTCTTCCTGTCGAGCAAGGCCGGCATGGGGCCGCCGGACTGGGCGCGCGCCGATTGGCATGCGCTGCCGCCGGAAGTCACGATGAAGGTCAAGAGGCTCTTTGCCGCCGAGGATCGTGACCACCTCGAAGTCCGGCTGCGGCTGCCCTGGGGCGGGTTCGACTTCGTCCTCGAAAAGATCGAGCTTGCCGGCGAGCGGCCCGAAACCGTGGCCAACGTCATCATTCGCCATCACGAGCCGCTGGACATCGCCGTGGCGCGTGCGCTCTGGGGCTGGCCGCTCTCGCCCAAGGAAAAGCGCATCCTCATCGCCTCGGCCCGCAACCCCAGCCGGGCGCAGCTGGCGGCGGCGCTGGGGCTGACCGAGGGCACGGTGCGGCATTACATCAACGAAATCCAGAGCAGGATGGGCATGTCGTCACGCCAGGAAGTCATCGAGCAGATCCTGGCGGCGCCCTAAGGATTTGGTCGAAAATAGCTTCCCCGAAGTCTCGCGGGAGGGCGTCAGAGTCCCCCGGGTCGAAATCTGGAACCCTACCCAGGAACCTCCGGGCCATGGCCGCACTTTTTTCCTTCTCCCTCTGGGAGAAGGTGGCCCGAAGGGCCGGATGAGGGAGAGAGACCACTCGATTCCAGGGCACAAGTCGCGGGCCATGGGGCCGAGTGGTCTCTCCCCGCGGGAGCGGGGCTTCAACGCGATCCCATTCGATTCGACCGCTTCCGGCACGCCCGGCTGTCCTTTCCGGAGCGGAGCCACGTCACACCGTCCGGCGCGCCCAAGCGTTCGCCGCCAGAAAATCTCGAAGCGGATTGTAGGGTACCCGTGCGGCCTCCTGAGCCAGGCGGTTGGTCAAGCGCTGATCCTGAGCAAAGAACACGGCGATGGCCGCCTGGTGACGGCGGGCGAATGCCGCCGACGCCGGCGAGACCCCGCCCGCTCCCGGCATGCCGGCGAAGGGATTGCTGCCAACCGTGGTGTGCTGGGTGACCCCGAGGGCGCCCAGTACGCCGACCCTCTCCGCGCCGGCGGGCAGTTGATGGCTGTTGCGGATGAGCAGGGCACCCTTCTCCGACAGATAGATGTCGGTGGCGAGCACCGCGCCGAACTCCTCCTGGTTGTCATAGTGATCGTGGGTCGGCGACTGGTGGCTGCGCCCCTCCAGGGCATGTTTGGCATGAATCAGTTCGTGGAACAGGATTTCGTCGGCGCTTCCCCCCACGAACGCACGGGTGATGCGCCCCGGATCGAACAGCACCACCGCATCGGTGCCTTCGCCGCTTCCCACCATCGGCTGACCGGCCTGTTCCACCGCCGTGGTGAAGGGGTTGTCACCGGCGTGGACACGGGGGACGCCGGCCCGGTCGGATACCTGCAGGTTGGCGGTGGTGGCGCGCAGCCCCATGGCTTCCTGGGCCTGGCGATTCAGGGGTTGGCCGGCAGGATTGCCAGCCGGCGGACGGAGGTCCATGCCGCCGCCGGCGGTGTTTTCCTCGGTCCAGGGAGCGATGGTGATTTGATGCCCGCAGCGGCGTGCCGCCGCGCTGACCTCGGCCAGCAGGATGCGTCCGCACTGGTAGCGCTGCAAGGTGGCCAGCACCACCGCGATTCGCTGTTCATAATGGCCGGCCGCGCCGGCATTGTTGGTGTGCAGGCGGGCAACTCCGCTGCTGGCGCTGCGATAGACGACGCTGCCGTCGATCCGGATGTCGTGAATGGTCACCATGGGCGAACTCTCGATCGTTGATGAAGGCCAGCAGGCATGCACGCGGCCGGAAGTCGGCCGAGTACGGCGGGGGATGTCCCGGTCCGGGCTAATGCTTGGTGACGGTGTTGCTGCCCCGGCTGGAGACCCAGACATGGCTGCCGTCGAACACCAAACCGGCGGGTTGATTTCCGGTGCCGTAGATCCCGGCGTTGGCGCTGGTTTCAATATCGATCGCCCTGACCTCGGCCGAGCCCGATTTCGCCACCCAGAGCCGCTTGCCGTCGAACACCAGGGCGTCGGCCCCGGTCCCCTCCAACGGCACCACCCGGTCGACTCCTCCGCTGCCGATACGGGATACTTCGCTGGTTCCGAAGCTGGTGACCCAGACATGACTGCCGTCGTAGGCCAGGCGGCGAGGCTGCGAGGGCACGGTATAGGTTGCCACCGCGCTGCCATCGAGGGGGTTGAGCTTGGTCACGGAGTCGGCGCCGTTGTTGGCGACCCAGATGTTGGAACCGTCGTAAGCGATGCCCATGGGGTTCGCCCCGACTGGATAGGTGGCTATGACCGCTCCCCCGGCAGCGGCCAGTTTGGTGACCGTGTTGTCGCCGCCGTTGGTGACCCATAGAAACACCCCGTCGAAAGCCAGGCCGGCGGGATTGTTGCCCACTCCGTAGGTGCCGATGACGCTGCCGTCGTGCCCCGACAGTTTGGTGACGGTGCCGTTGCTGGAATCGGCGATCCAGATGCCGGCACCGTCGTAGGCGATGGCCGACGCTGTCCCGGCGACGCCCGGATAGGTCGCCAGCAAATTGCCGGTGCTGGGATCGAGCACGCTGACCGTACCCGCACCCTCGTTTACGACCCAAAGGCGGTTGCCGTCATAGGCCATGGCGCCCGGCGAGTTGAAGCTTCCCCAGGCGAAAGTGGCCGCCTGGTTTCCCGCATACCACTTCAACTGGGCGATTTGCTGCAGGTTGAGGCTTGGACCGGCCGGCCCCCGAGGTCCCGCTTCCCCGGCAGGACCCTGGGTGCCGGTGGCGCCTTGGGCGGCCAACAAGGCCCACGCCAGTGGGTCGCTGCCCGGAACCGCCTTGTTTTTCTTGACCAGCGAGATCCAGGACTGGTTGTCGTGGCTGACTACCTGCCCCTTCTGATACACCGAGCCCGGCGCGAAGGCCCCGCGGTAGCTGGTGATCGCTACCGGCCGCTGGACCGCGGCGGCCGCAGCCGGCCCAAGGTATGCCATCGCAAGTAGCATCCAGAGCGGAAACATCAGCCAACGATTCGTCATGTGCCCCATGGGATTGTCCGGGTTGGTAAAAGGTTGATGGTAAAACGGCCCGCCTTGGGCGGTGTTGAACGGTCGATCGGCCTGGCATCGTTGCCGGTGAGCCGGGTCCTTGTAGCCCCTCGGTTCCCGCGCCCGGCCGGATCACGGGCTATTGCGGTACGCGCGGCAGCTTGGCCAGCTTCTCGTTCCACGCATTGAGCGCCTCCGCCTCGCCGCCGTGGCCGCGATCCCATAGGCCCGTGATGTGCAGCAGCAGCGTGTGCCCTTGGCGCTCGTAGATGATGCCGGGGAACGGCGATACGTCACCGCCGTGCCGGATGACGGCGGCGCCGTCGGGGTCGCCGGGAATCGGTCCGGCCTCGTTGCCGGGGCCGATCAGGAATTTGCGCAGCATTTCGGTGGGCATGCCCTGGCCTGGCGGGATGGTGCCGATGAATAACGAGATGCTGTCGTGATCGTCGCTGTACTTGCAGCCCGCACCGAGTACCTGGTCGGTCTCGGGCTTGCCGGCGCCGAACGGCACGCCGAAGTGGCGGCTGAGAACCTCGGCCGGGTACCAGCACGGTGCGCTGCCCTCGGCGAGCGCGGCGAGCGGTGCGGTCAGAAGCCAGGCGAGGACGGCAGATCTCATGGCAGTCTCCAGATCAGGAAAGAGTCGGGCCGGCAGCCGGGTCGGGGCCGGTGACCCGGATGCCGCGGCGAAACCGGAACCGCAGCACGCCGGATCGGTTCCCGGCGGTTCCGGTCCTGCCCCGATGAGTGCGTTGAACGCGCCGCATCGTGACGGAAATAGCGAGATCCGGATACCTGACTGAAGTTAGGGATGGCCGGAATCCCCAGCCCGCTTCCCGGAGTTGGGGAGGCGGTGATGGCACCTCTGGCGGCGGGCCCGCGCCACCTCCCGGGAGAGCGTGGCGGGAGTGCCCGATTCCGCCAACCGGCGGCTGAACTCCCGACGGGAAAGGCGAATCAGGAAAGGAAAAAGCGGCGCATCCCTAAGCCGATCGGGGAAGCCGGCGGAGTGAAGGGGATGAATCGTCGCCGAATCCGCCGCCATGGCCCGGCGGCAGGCAGTCTTGGCTAAGCCTCGATCGGGGGATAATTCGGTCTTGCCGAATCTTACCTCCGTCATTGGCTGTTCCGGATTATGCCGGACCGGCCAAATCGCCGGAAGACATGGAGGAGGCGATCCCCCAAGGCGTAAGCGACCGGCATGATCGCAGTGGATACTAATGTACTGACGCTGCGCGAGGTGATCGGGCTGGATAACGTGACGGCGGAAAATCCCGAGCAGTTTGGGGCGGCCGTCGATTGGTGCGAGCAGGGGATGGATTTTGCCGATGCCTTGCATCTCACCGGCAGTGGCCGGGCAGAACAATTCGCGACCGTCGACCGCAAAATCGCAAAGCCGGCCGGCAAGTGTCAGGCGATGGAAGTCGTGGCGATTTGACCTGCCCGGTTCGCAGGGTGCTCGTGGCTTGTATGCGGCGAGAAACGAACCGCATCGTTCGCGCTTGATGCGGTTGGCCGTCAGTGATCTTACGCGCCTTATTGGGGTTCGGGGCCGGTGACGACGAGCGAGCAGGGGTATGTCACCCAGTCCGGTGGCACGGCGGGTCCCGCCACTTGAACGACCGACCCCGCCGAAATGATCAGATCGTTTTGACGATCCCGCAAAAAGTAGAAAAATGGCCTGACATCGGCGAGTTCGCTGTTCCAGTGAGGCTCTTCCGCACAGACATTGACCAGCCCAGCGCCATAACCGTAGGGGCCGTTGCCGCCTGAGTACACATCGTCGGGCTCGGGTCCGGTTGCCGAATAGCTGGCAATCGCGACACTCTCGGAACTCAGTCCTTGCGCGGTCAGGTTCATCGCGGCTTGGGTCCCGATACCCTCCAGATAGAGATAGCCCCGTCCATTCACGCCGGAAAAGTCGGCCTCCCCCGGGTTGTAGGGACTGCCTGAACCGGCATGAGAGCTGTCGTAAGCCATTTGCATCACGGGCAGTACCCAACTTCGTTCCTGGAGCTGGAGTTGGCCGACGACGTCGTTCAGAAAGTCCGCGCCGAGCTGACTACGGACGGAATCGAACTGTCCCGCCGACGGCATGATGACCAGAAGCGCCAAGTCACTGCCGTTCAGGGGTAATTCCACGGCTTTCAAATCCTCGGTCTCCGCTCCGGCCAGTAGGCCGCTGAAACGAACCGCCGCCACCGACTTCGGCACACCGGTCAGTGGCTCGAAGCGGCGATTTTCAACCGCTTGAACGTCCCCGTTCCAACTGCCCTCGACCCGTGTCGTATGGGCGACTTTCATGCGGGTTGCCCTGCTGCTCGACAGCCCAACCGTCACGGGCGTCTCCATCACCGAATCCAGCCAGGGCGTCAGCCAACCATCGCCCGCCGGGAGATGGCCCATGTAATCCACCGGCTGAAGACCGAATCCGTAGTGACGGATTACCTTCCGGACGAAGGAATCGGCAAACAGGTAGCGCTTGCCGGCATGGCGGCCTTGCCCCCAGAGCATTCCGTGCTGCTCGAATCCGGCGCCACCATTGGCCTGTGCGAGTTCCTGGCCCAGGGAATTCGCGGCAGGATGCAAGCGGGCGTCCGGCAGGCTTGCGTGGGCTTCCTCCTGCAGGTTCTCTAACGAGATTTCCTTGGCTCCCAGCATGGCCTGGTTCAACAGAATCGAGCGATCCATCGCGCTCAATACCACGTTGGACGACCGAGTCACCTCCGGGGAAACCTTTTGGAATTCATCCCAGGTCGACCGGTTCATGCTGTCGCGCAGGGAAGCCCGTTCTTCAGGGGTGGCGCTCGGCGGCAAACGGCGGACATTTTCGCTTTTGGCGTGCAGGGGGGTTCTCGCCGGAGCGGACCACGCCGGATTAATACCCGTAGAGACCAAGGCAGACAGTACGAGCGCTGGCGAAATAGAACGAAATGCGGTTTTCGGCTTCATTGAATGGGTCCGTTCACAAGTGTGTCGAATCCGGCCGGGCGGCGGACAGGGCGGCGTATGCTGGCATGGCGGTTCCGGAGCCGCAATCAGGGATTTCACACACTGCGTCGTAAGGGATCGATTGATAGAACATTCCTGCCATTCGCCTACGGTCGGCCGGTGTGATGCATTCGTCGCTGACAGGCGTGACGTGCTCTTTTGGTATTGAGCTGCCTATGCCGAGTGGGTGGTAGACGGTGGAGTAGCGACAATTCCGCGTTCCCTGTCCCTCTCCATCGCTGGCATTCGCTGCCGCTCATTGCCAGCCTACGGCCGGAAAGATAACCCGATGAGGCCAACGTTTCCCCGTTTGCAAAGAGCAAGTCAGGTCTCGCCGTCCATCAACCCAACGTTCGCCCCAAAAAATCCGGGAAGCGGGGCGACAAAGTACGCCATCGCGTCTTTCTGCCGCTTGAGCCAGGCGCAGACCGGACCGGTAGAATTTCTGCTTGATCGGCCTTAAAGAGCGGATCTGCCGACGGACAAGGTATCCGCGGCGGCACTTCGTCCCTCGTCCCGAGGTCAATGGGACATGGCTTAAGCTCCGCTTAACTCCCGGCCTGATAATGGGCGGGACTCGTCTTTCGAATTCGCCAGTGACGCCGACATGCTTTCAATCAAACAAATCTTGTTGACCCTCGCGATCTTTGCCTCCGCTCCGGCGTTGGCGGGAGGGGCGCGCGAGTTCGACGAAACGACCTACCGCTATCCCTACGCCGATCCCTATCTCGCCACCACCACCATCGCCATCATGAAGGGCCGCGAGGAGCGCTCGGGGGACGAAACCATCCGCGACCTGGAGGTTGCCCTGCTGCCGCGCCGCAATGCGGTGCCGCTGTTCGAGGGGAAGGGCAAGCTGCATTTCCGGCTGTACCGGAGCAAGGGCGAGGCGCCCCTGATCTTCATCGTGCCGGGGCTGGGCAGTTCCGCTTACGAGGGATCGGCCAGTTTCATCGCCGAATCCCTGGTCGCCGGGGGCTTCCACGTGCTGGTCATGCCGGATCCGCTCAACTGGAACTTCGCCCTGGCCGCCAGTCGGTCCGGCTTCCCCGGCCATCACGTCGCCGATGCCGTCGACATGTACCGGGCCATGCAGGCGGCATTGCACTACGTGACCGATGAGGCGGGGGTCAGCGTCGGCAAGCTCGGCCTGATGGGATTCAGCGAGGGGGCGTTGTGCGCCGCCTATGTGGACAAGCTGGATGCCGAGGAGAGCGAGCTCGATTTCGTCACCACCCTGCTGATCAATCCGCCGGTGGATCCGCTCTCGGCCATCCGCAAGATCGACGAGATGGCCAGGGTCGCGGCGACGCTGACGCCGGAGCAGCGCTCGCGGGTGCAGTCGTTCGCCTTCGGGACCGGAATCCGGGCCTTGAAGCAGGACTACGACGATCCCGATTACTTCGCCGACTGGGACCAGCGCCTGCGCATGACCAACGCCCAGATCCGCTACCTGATCGGCGCCAGCCTGTATTCCTCCATCGGCGATACCATGTACGCCGTCGAGCAGGCTCAGCACCCCGGCGTGCTCAAGACCCCGGTCAGCGCGAGTTTCCGCAGCGCCCGCCTGGAAGAGGCCCGCTCCATCGGGGTGCTGGGCTATCTCGAGCGGTTTCTGCTGCCGCATCTGCGCATCGCCGATCCCGGCCTGACCATGGATGCCCTCAACGACGCCACCTCGCTCCGGGCCATTGGCCTGGCCCTGGCACAGAGCCGGCGGGTCTATCTGATGCACAACCGGGACGACATCCTGCTGAATCCCGGCGACATCGAATACCTCATGCGCACCTTCGGCGAGCGCGCCATCGTCTATCCCCGCGGCGGCCATCTCGGCAACCTGTGGTATCCCTCCAACAAGCGCGACATCGTGCTGCATTTCCAGCAGCATGTCGGGAAGGCGCGGCAGTCCGAGGAAGAATGATCGGAGCGGCGTTGACGGGCCGGGGCGATCGGACGGTCGACCGCGGCTATGCGGTGTGCGTTTCGCTCGCCGCCGTTCGGTCCAGGACCAGCCGTTCCATCAGATAGCACAGGCAGTCCTGGCGTATGACGCGCTCGTCGGGGGTCAGCATGGAGGGCATGACCGCGCGGCTGGTCACCAGCAATTCGCCGGACCGGCTGAAGTAGGCGTCGGTTACGTCGAGACCGTCGCCATTCCTGGCGACGACGGGCAGCCCCGGCCAATCACCGTGCACGATGCCTAAGGCGGTGCCGGCGGCGATTTCGGTGAAATTCAGATGATCGATGTCTTCCCATAGCTGCAGGTCCACCTCGGCGGAATGAAAGCCGAATCGCGCCTGGGGCTGGACGGTGACCTGGGCAACGCTGGCGAACAGGTCGATGTCGCCGGCAGCCACGGGGTGGCAAGGTATTTCCGCCAGATGCAGGCAGGCATCCAGATAACTGAAGGCGTGGTCGATACCGTAGGGCTGCTCCGGCTTCCCGCACTCCAGGGTAACCGCCGGGCAGAGGCGGGCGAAGGCGGCGGATTGGGTGCCGCGGGGGTAGCTGAAGTGGATGACCAGCCGGCTGAACAGCGCCGCCAGCTGCAGAAACCGCGGGTCCAGCCGGTTGACGCAGGCGTAGTGGGGGTTGGTGCCGGTGTTGTTGTGCACGTCGATGCTGGCGAACACCCCGCGCCGTTCCATCGCCCCGACGACTTCGGCGCACAGCCGGGTTTCGGCGCAATCGGCCGTTTCGGTGCCGGGCCAGGCCCGGTTGTAGTCAACTTGGTCATCGAGTCGGCGAACGCCCCAGCGGGCCGCCTGGATATTCCCGAACAGCAGCGACAGCGACCGTGGCAGCGGGGTCGAACGGTATTTTTCCAGCAGCGCCTGCACCGCCAGCAGGCCGGTGGTTTCCTGGCCGTGTTGGAGCACCGACACCAACAGGGGTTCCGGACGGCGGCCTGGCAAATGGATGAGGCTGGGACCCGGAAGGACGCGCCACAGCTCCCAGGCGGGGGCCGATGTCAATCCATCCGGGATGGTTTCAAATTGGTGCAGGACGGGGCTGTCAGTCATCGGGCCATTGGTGAACCGGGATGCCGCTGCAATGGTGAGTGTAATAATCGCGGGTCATGGCCTGGAAACAGCCGGGATACTTGGCCAGGAAGCGGCGCTGCCAGTCGGCTCCGGTGCGTTCCTGGGCGATGCGCGCTTCGACCAACCCTAAATAACGGTCGATGTCGCATTCGTCAATCTCCAGCTGCCGCAGTCCCCGTTCGGCCTGGGGCAACAGCCGCTTTAACAGCAGGCTGCGGAGCCGGTGTTTGTCGCCGTCGCTCCAGACGACGTGGGCGGCGAGGCCCAGGCGGGCGGCCTGATAGAAGTTGTCCCGCGCCTGCGGGAACGGCAGTGGGGACGGTTCGCCGCTGAGAAATTCCGTCAGCCCGTGATACAGGGCGGCGTTGGCGAACATGTCGGCGAAGGTGGGGCCGGCCGGCAGCACCCGGTTCTCGACCCGGTAATGCGGGCTGCCGTCGTCGCCGAACGCCACCAGGGGCCGGTTCCAGCGCCACACGGTGCCGTTATGGAGCCGCAGATGGGACAGCCGTTCGGCCGGCGTTTCGAACAGGATGGGGAGGATCACCGGGTAATGGTCCAGGTTTTCCCGGAACAGTTCGGTCAGGGAATGGCGCGCATAGTCGCTGCCGAATCCCACCCGCCGCAACGGCCCCTGCACGGCGGCGCGGTAGCCGCCGATGTCCACCGCCTGCTCGAACAGCGGAATGCGGGTCTCGGCCCAAAGATCGCGGCCAAACAGATAGGGCGAATTGGCGCCGGCCCCAACTACCGCGGCGGAGGCCATCAGGGCCGCATTGAAATGGCGCTCGGCCCATTGCGGGTCCAATTGCCGGTGAAGCTGGAAAGATGTCGTGGCCGCTTCCAGCATGACGTCCCGATGCCAGCACCGCAGATGCTGACGGCCGACGATGTCCAGGCGGATCGGCCGGCCGGCGCGGGCCGCCAGGATCTGGTCGTTGAGCGCGCGGTAGCGATTCAGGGCGGACAGATTGGCGAGATTGAGGAGGCGGTCGTCCAGAGTCGGCAGAATGCCGATCAGCAACAGCCGGTAACCCAGTTCCTCGGCCTTGACCTGGGCGTGGTGCCAATGGCCCTCGAGCTCGGCCTGGGCGCGGCGCAACCCGTCGCCCCTCAGCGGCACCGGAGGCGTGTTGAATTCGATGTTGAACCGGGCCAGTTCCGGTCCCGCCAGTTCGTCGTCCAGCGCTTTCAGAAAGCGCTCATTGGCCGGGACCGGCTGCATCTCGGCGTCCACCAGCCAGGCTTCCAGCTCGAATCCCGCCATGCGCGGGCCAGGCGCGAAGCCGCCGAAGTCGTGCCAGTGTTCGAGCAACCGGGTTTCCAGCGCCAGGCGGCGGTGAAACTCGGCGTACTCCTGCTCGGAAAACCGGATATGGTCGATTTCCTGTCCCATCGGCTGACTACCTTCGATCCGGGGCGGAACCTCGGGGGGCAATGGTCTTGAATTAAGCCCCCCTTCCAGAGGGAGAGGGTTCGCCAATTCAACCGTATTGACCTTGGGGCGGCTCCAGCCGCCCGGCGAGGTGGCTGGAGCCCTGGGAAGTTTAGATCGCATTCCGCCGGCATCATGCCACCGGCGGCACGGAATAGTGGTTGCCGCCGTGGGGCGCCGGTTCGGAGGCATGACGATTCCGGCGAGCGAGTCGGTTATCCTGGGCGTGAAATCGCGGCTGGCCGTGACGGATCGTCAAGCGGCCGCACGCCATGCCTTAATCCGGTGGCGCCGTCTGCGCCCATCGGGATAGCCTCAGGCCTTGATCAGCGGGAGTCGCCATGCATGTCCTCATCAATCTTTGCAAAATCCTGCTGCTGCTCACTTTCGCAGCCATCACCTTCGGCTGGGGTGCCTGCGGGGCGCTGGGCATGGCGGTGACCCTGGACAGCAGCCGGGTCGAATGGGGCATCGTCGGCTTGTCCCTGGGCGGGTTTGCCCTGATGGGCCTGTTCGGCTGGGGCACCTGGCGGATGCTGCAGGCGTTTTTCCCCAAATCGCCGAAGCAAGGGAAGGGCGGATCGGATTTTCCGGCATGATCGCCGACCCGCGCCTTGCCGTGACGCTGCATGCCGCCCTGGAATGGCTGGGCCTGGCGGCGGGAGCCTGTTACTACCGCTCGCTGCGGCGGCGGGCAGGCGGCGGGCCGCTGCTGGAAGGCGGCAGTTTCGCCGTGTTGGCCGGCTGTCTGTTCGGCGCTGGCCTCGGCAATAAGGCGGTGTTCTGGCTGGAAATGCCCCAGCGGTGGCCCGCGGGCGGCGATCTGCTGAGCTTCTTCGGCGGTGGCCAGTCCATGGTCGGGGGGCTGCTGGGCGGTTTGGTTGGGGTGGAGTTGGCCAAGAAACTCGTGGGACTGCGCCACTCCACCGGCGACTTCTTCGTCTTTCCCATTCTGCTGGGCTTGATGATCGGTCGGGTCGGCTGCTTTCTGGCCGGGCTCCACGACGACACCTATGGCCTGCCGACCGGACTGCCCTGGGGCGTGGACTTCGGCGACGGGCTGCGCCGCCATCCTGCCCAGCTCTACGAGATCGGCTTTGCCGCCACGCTTTGGCTGATGCTGCTGCGGCTGCGGGAACGCTGCGCGGCCCAGCCGGGCCTGCTGTTCAAGCTGACGCTGTCGGCCTATCTGCTGTGGCGGCTGCTCATCGACGGCCTCAAGCCGGTGCCTTACGGCTATCCGCTCGGACTGTCCGGCATTCAGTGGCTGTGCGCCCTGGCCCTGGCCGGCTACGGACCTTTGACCTGCCGCCAATGGAAACGCCTGCCGTGAACCGCAAGACCCGCCCCTATTTGTTCTACGACACCACGGCCTCGATCTGCTCCAGCTGCCGGCAGCGGGTGGAAGCCAAGATTCTGATCAAGGACGAGCGGGTGTTTCTGGAGAAATGGTGTCCGCAGCACGGCTTCGAGCGGGTGCTCATCGCCGACGATGCGGGCTATTACCGCCAATGCCGGGAACGGTGGATCAAGCCGCCGGAACTGCCGCATCGCTTCGCCACGGCGATGGCCCAGGGCTGCCCCTGGGATTGCGGGCTGTGCCCGGACCACATGCAGCATTCCTGCGTCACCGTGCTGGAAGTCACCGATCACTGCAACCTGCGCTGCCCGGTGTGCTATGCCGGTTCCGGGCCGGAGCGGCCAGGCTTCCGAGGCCTGGAACAGATCGAGCGCATGCTGGATGCCGCGGTGGCCGCCGAGGGCGAGCCCGACGTGCTGCAAATCTCCGGTGGCGAACCTACGCTGCACCCTCAGTTTTTCGACATTCTCGCCGCGGCACGGCGGCGGCCCATTCGCCACCTCATGGTCAACACCAACGGCATCGTGCTGGCGCGCGATCCCCACTTCGCCCGGCGGCTGGCCCAGTTCGGTCCCGGCCTGGAGGTCTATCTCCAATTCGATTCCCTGGACGATAAGGTGTTGCGCCAGTTGCGCGGGGCGGATCTCGCCCGAGTTCATGACCAGGCGTTGGCGAACCTCGATGCCGCCGGTGTGTCCGCCAGCCTGGTGGTCACCCTGCGCAAGGGCCTCAACGACGGCGAAATCGGCGATTTGATCCGGTTCGGACTCAGCCAGTCCTGCGTGCGCGGCATCACCTTTCAGCCCATCGAGGATGCCGGCCGCAACGAGGGTTTCGAAGGCGATCGCCACCGCCTCACCGTCAGCGAGATTCGCCGCGCCATCGCCCGGCAGTCCGGCTTGTTCAGCCTGGAAGACGTGCTGCCGGTGCCCTGCAATCCCGACACCCTGGCCATGGCTTATGCTCTCAAACTGGATGGGGAGGTCTACCCGCTGACACGCTACCTGGACCAGGAGGTGCTGGTGGGCGGGGCCGGCAACACCATCACCTTCGAGCGCGACCCCAAGCTCAGGGAAACTCTGGTGAAACTGTTCTCCACCGGGCTCGGTCCCCAGCAGCAGGCCAGCTGTCTTTCGGAGCTGCTGTGCTGCTTGCCGCGCATCGAGGCGCCGGCGGCGCTGGAGTACCGCAACGTGTTCCGGGTTCTCATCGTGCAATTCATGGATGCCGCCAACCTGGACCTGCGCGTCCTGAAAAAGTCCTGCGTCCACATGGTCCAGCCCGACGGACGGATGATTCCCTTCGAGGCGTTCAATCTGTTTTACCGTAACCCACCGTGAGGGGCGGCCTTTCAGAAGGGAAACGCTGATTGATTCAGCGGTGCCTTAACTCGTCCTTACGCTCCGGCAACTGCCTTGCCGCCCGCAACTCGACATCGTCCCAGACCCATAACCCCGCAAGTGCGGCCTAACGGCGGTGGGAACGCCGTTAGGCGCGGCAAGGGGTATGGCGTGCTGCGTTAAAAGCCACATGACTTCTGTGTGAAATCGCATGTTATCAATTACGCCGCATGCAAGAGGTCTTGTTTTTAATGCATAAATTATTGGGCCCGAACTTTGCATAATCAATGCCGGGCTGTAAATGCCGGGCTTCTTTCCTAAAGACCCTAGATCGCCGTCGATGTGCTTACGTCATGGACTGTCTATGGGTTCGAAGGTATCGACATTTGCAGGCTCGTAGATCGCGGAACTAGGGCGATGAATGAAAGATGGTCAAAAAATGGCCAGATTTCTTGGCGTCAGATTTGCCATACGTGCCGTGAGGCGGTGGGCGGGAAGAGATACTCGCAAGCCGTTTATTTCCTTTAGGTCTTAATCAAACGGAAGAGGGATTGGTATGAATCTACAAACCAAACTTGCTGCTGCGATTGTGATGACAATTGGTGCATCGATGGCGCAAGCAACGACCTACAATGTTTCCGCAGTTTTCTTTGACGGCGGTGTACAGGGCGTAACAACGTTTAAAGGCAGTTTTGACTGGAATGGAAGCACCGTCAGCAATTTCAATGGTATGTTGTCGGAGTCTATGTTTGCGTGGAGAGACAATGATCTGGGTACTGGCAAGCATTGGTGGGATCCGCTCAGCAACTTTAACGTGAACAACACCTATATCAACGACATTTATGACAGCAATAATGCGTTGGGAACTTATCATAACGGCGATGCGCCATTGCTGCATCTGACCTTTGATAATTTGGTGCCCACCAGCATTTCCGGCAATCAAGTCACCGCCATGACCTTCCTGAAAAATAGCACCAATGTCGTAATGGGCGGTGGCTATGACGTTTGGGGAACCGATCCCGACATTGATCCGAACAATGCGATGGCCTATGGCATGCCAACGCAGACCGCACGCAACAATAACGGTTTCTTTACCCTGGTATTCGACAAGAATGATCCTACCAACACTTCGTTGGTGTGGGATCAAATGGTCTACGCCGACGAAACCCGTTTGGGCATGATGGGCCCCTATATGACCGGTTGGTTGGGCATGACCGGACATAAGGATTACGGTGGCGGCGTAGGCTCTATGGGCGGCTATCCTCAATCCCTCAGCATTACGGCGGTGCCGGTTCCTGCCGCAGTCTGGTTGTTCGGTAGCGCGCTTTTGAGTCTGTTCGGCGTTAACCGCCGTAAATCGGTTCTAAGCGTTTAAGCAGATCGGATCGATCGATCACGCAATACCGAGAGCTGGGTTAGCGCCTTCGCCATAACCCAGCTTTCTTTCATGCCGCTGGAGTTGCTTGATCTTGTGGAACTTATTGCAGGTTTGTCGACGAATGGCCAGGTATTCTCACTGGCGCGCGAGCGTCATTGAAGTTACGCAATGAGCCTGGTGATATGTTTTAACTCTGGCGTCGCACAAAATGCCAAGCTGTTTTCGCGCGGGCATTGAAGCCTATATTGACTCAAGACGTGATGGTTTTGTGAAAGCAAGCCAATAAGGAAGATTGAATTGGGAGAACTAATGAAAAGCATCAAAGTACCTGCTCAGATAGTGACGTTTGTTGCCGCTATGCTGCTTGTTCAAGCGGCATCTGCCTCAAATATTTATTACAATACTTCGCAGGCTTATGCCTCGAATATCGTGTCGGACAATAATGTCGGGCAAGACGGAATAGCCAGCACTCCTCTTTTTAATTCACAAAGCGAATTTATAGGCTACCAACCGTCTACTAGTTTTGCTGGTTGGAATGCTTCCACCTCCCCGCTGCCCTTCGGATTCAACAATGAGCGATTGAACTGGGCCGTTGATATAACCTCAACTAGCGATACGTTGACGGTTTCCTCGCAAGACGCTCATAACCGGTACGGAATTTGGGGGGATATCGATACCGCCAAAGGGGCCTGGTTCGACGGGAAGTCAACAGGTTGGGAGCATCAGACTGAGGTCGGACTCATCAGATCCAGCGTCGATGCGGTCGTCGACATCAATATTACCGGATTGGCGTATCCGGTTACCGGTGGAGCTTGGACTAATTTTGGCGTTTCGATTTATTCCGGCATGCCGGAGGGGCAGTGGAAAATGCATGGAGGTTGGAATTGCCCCTCCTGTGAAGTCACGCTTCCCGATGGAACCATCTATAAATCGGCGGCCAATTTTCAGGACGACAGCCCGCTGAGCGCTAGTGGAATGACCTATATCAAACACGATGAGATGGTCGACAGCGTGAATAGCATCAGCTTTAATGCCCGTGCCGGCGTTGTCTATACCATTTTGTTGGGCGGCAATTCCGGCGGGAGTTATCTTAACCCGAAAGAAGGCTATGCGCTGAATATCACTACCGCCCCCGTGCCGGTTCCAGCTGCGTTTTGGTTATTTGGAAGTGCCCTGGTGAGCTTCATCGGCGGGGCGCGGAAAAAGCGCAGAACACTTTGAAAGTTACCGGCTCCGAGGTTCCTTGGGGTATTCAGTAAGCCCCGGGGTTTTGGTGAGGGTTGTGGCAGTTTGATTCCTCGTAAGTCCCTTCCGAACAATCGAGATTTTTCGGAATGCCTCGTGGGATAGCCACGGCTTTTGGTGTCCAACATTTTTCGGTCGTAAAGCCAAACACCGCTGGACGGGTTGAGATACGACCGTACGTCATCGGATCAGTGCGGATCGCGTTCGCGGTGCCGGTCTTGGGCGGAATGTTCTGGCTCTTGTTCATTCCGGCGTTCGTTCGGTCTGCGAGGCGGATTTGGCGGATTGTCGCTGCGCCGCTGAATCCGCCCCCCCATCATCGCCTTCTTCGCTGGCTGTTTGGTCAGGCGGCGTCGCTGAGGGCGAAAGTCCTTAGGCCGACTGACCGATGGTTGTCCAGCAGGTTTACGGCGGAACCATCAATGGGCTTACGGGTGGGCCAGCACCGGCGTCGGAAAGCCAGGCCAACCTCATCACGCTAGCCGGCAGCGCGGCTCCGATTCCGAGGCTGCCACCGCCCGGGCCATCGAACGTCTCCGCCGGGCGCCGGTCAATTGGCGCAGCAAGACCCGCAGCATCCAGATCATGCCCGCCATTTCCAGAGCTTCTTCCAGCGTGGTCATGAGTTCGTAGGGCAGGTTGTGGACGTCGTGGAGGGATTCCAGGTAGGCGCCGTCCAGGGCTTCCAGTTCCAGCGCGCCGGTCAGGTAAATGGCTGCGGCCGTCAGGATGCCATTGCGGGTGGCGCGCGGCAGCCGCAGCAGGAAGCGCAGATAGGCCAGGCCGATGACGGCGCAGCCCAGGCCGTAAGGGATCAGCCAGGCCAGATACAGCAACCCGGACGTATGCAGGCCGGAGCGTACCGGCTCAATCAGCCGTTCGTGCAGGGAGATCAGCTCGTCCGCGGCCAGGAACACGAAGATGATGGACAGGCCCTGCCAGGCCAGCCGGTTGGACGGACGGTCACGCTCGGCGAGCAGCGCCATCGCGGCCGAACACAGCATGATGAGGCCGGTGGAAAAGACGCTGGGGACGTTGCGTTCGCCGTCCAGGTCGAACATCGGTACCCAGCCGTGCACGGAGGCGTCGCCCAGGTGAAATTTGGCCACCAGTCCGGCTAGGTTGGCCAGGATCAGCAGCACGGTGATCGTGGACAGGGTGGGGATCAGGTGATCCAGCAGGGGGCGGCGCAGTCGGTTCATGGCGGTTCTCGTCGGTGGATGTGGTTAGCGGGGGGCTTAATTTCCGGTGGTGACGGCGGGCTTATGGTCGTCGAGCCAGAGATTGGCGGCCTGGACCAGGGGTTCGCGCCGGCTTTGGATGAACTCGGCCGCCATGGCGCGGGTACCTGCGACCGCCAGCACATCGATCAGGCGGGAATCGTCGGTTCCGGCCCGGTTGAGCAGCGGCCGGTAGCCGTTGACGAGCGTCGCCAGATCCCGGCGTTTGGCGGCTAGCGCCTGGGCCGCGCGGTCGTCGCCGGACTGGCGCAGCAGCGTGGCTGCCGCCAGCCGCAGCCGCCAGTCGGTGTTGTGCAAGGCGTCCAGCAAGGCGGGCAGGGCGTCGGCGTCGAAACCCAGCAAAGCCTTGCCGGCGGCCGTCCGCACGGCAGGCTCGGGGTCTGCCAGGCGCGCCACCAGTCCAACGACGGCGCGGCGGTCGCCCAGTTCGCCCAAGGCCGTGACGGCGGCGGCTCGGACGCCGGGGTCGTCGTCGATGGTCGCGCCGATCAGCCGGTCGAGGGTGCCTTCGATCTTGAGACGGCCGCTGGCCTGAGCCGCGGCGGCTCGTTGCGCCGCGTTCGGGCTCGCCAGCGTTTCCAGCAGGATCGGCTGCGCCTGATTGCCCATGGCGCCGAGGGCGTCGATCAGGTTGCCGCGCTGCTCGGGCGCCGAACCGGCCAGAGCTCCCAGCAAGGCATCCAGGGCCGGACGGCCCAACTGCGCCAGGATGTCGGCGGCGGCCGAGCGCAGGCCAGCGTCGTCATCCTGCAGCGCCCGCAGCAGCGCCGGAATGGCGCCGGCGCCGAAGCTCAGCAGGGCTTGGCTTACGACTTCCCTCAGCCCCGGTTCGCTGTCGCGAAGCGCCGTGGCCAAGGGTTCAATGGCGCGCGAGTCGTGTAGCCGCGCCAGGGTCTGGGCCGATTGTCCCCGCACCGCCGGGTCGCTGTCGGCCAGGGCCAAAGCCAATCCGTCCGTGGCCGCCGGCTCGGGGAAGGCGCCCAGGGCTTCCGCGGCGGCGCGGCGCACTTCCGGATCGGTATCGCCGAGGCGTTGCAGCAGGGGGGCCAGGGCAGAGCGCTGCCCCATTCGGCCCAGGGCTTGCGCCGCGCCGCGCCGCGCCGTCGCGTCGGGGGCGGCGGCCGCGGCCAGCACCGCCGCGCGGGCCGGCTCGCCGATGCGCTCCAGCGCTTCGACCGCCGCCCATTGCACCCGCGAGTCGGGGTCGGCCAGGATCGACGCCAGCGCCGCGGCCACCCGCGGCTCGCGGAAATTGCCCAGAGCCATGGCGGTCTGCCGGCGCAGCTCCGGATCGCCGTCGCGCACGCCCTCCAGCAACGCGTCGATGGCGCGCGGGTCGCCACTTTCCCCCAGCTGCTGAGCGGCTTCGCGCCGCTGGGCCGCGCTGGGAGACCGGAGCATGGCCAGCAGGGCGTCGAGGTCGACGGCAGCGACGCCGGCGCCGCACAGCAGCAGGGCGGCCACCAAGGGAGTACGGTTCATCCAACCGGCCTCAGGCACGGCTCCAGTAAGCGGCGTGCAGGCTGCAGCGCTTTTTCAGCCACAACGGCAGCCCCTCGTGGAGCGTCCTGCCCAGTTTGAAACCCAGCCATTTCAGGCCGGTGCGCAGCAATGCCGAAGGTAGCAGCCAGGGCGCGTGGCGACCCAGGTAGCGCAGTTCCGACCGCACGAAGCGCAGCCCTTCGCCGTCGGCGCCGCCGAACCACTCCATCATCCAGGTGTTGCGGGCATGGAATACGCCGATGTCGAAGTAGCGCCGGAATTCCGCTGCGAAGCCGTAGTCGTGGGAGTGGTGAACGGCGGCGTCGGCGCGGTAGGCGATCTTCCAGCCCGCCAGCAGCATCCGCCCGGCCACGAAAGTGTCTTCGTTCATGATGGTGTTGCGGGGAAACCCGCCCGCTTCCATCAGCGCGCTGCGGCGATAGGCGGCGAAGGAGTTGGACAGGAAGGCGGTCTTGATGCCCAGCTCATGCCGGTCTTCCAGCCTGCGGACCCTGCTTTGAGCGGGATAATTGAACAGCCGGGCGTGTCGGCCGATGGGGCCGGCGTCCCGGTGGGGCAACTGGCGGCCGTAGGCGGCGCCGACCTGGGGGTCGGCAAAGGCTTCCACCAGCCGCTCGATGGCCTGCGGTTCGGCCAGCAGGGCGTCCTGGGTGAGGAACAGGACGATCTCCGCTTCCGGCATCAGTCCGAGCCCCCATTGGCGGGTGCCGCCGTGGTTGAATTCGCTGCGGGGAATGACCCGGACCTCGAAGCCGGCGGCGCGGGCCAGTTCCGCGGTTCCGTCGCCCGATGACGAATCGATCGCCAACAGGAAGTCGGGCCGGCGGGTCTGAGCGGCCAGGGCTTCCAGCCACTGTGGCCACAGGCTGCCGGCATCGAGGGTGGGAACGATCAGGCCGAGGCGTTCAGTCATGGGGATGGAACTCCTTGCGCAGCGCGGTGGAGAAGCCTACGCCGGCATCTTCCAGCGTCTCGCCATGCCGACTGGTTGTGGTCGGCCGGGTGAATTCGCGGATCATGGAAACCGAACGGATTCCCGCGGTCAGGGTCGCCTCGACGGGAGCAACGGAACCGGCGGCGAGCGCCTCCCAGACCTTGTTGCCGAGCCGGACCGGATCCAACTGGTGTTCGACATAGCCACGGGCTCTCCGGGACAGCTCGTACCACTGTTCCGGCGTCAACTGCTGGGCCCGCTGCAAGGCCGCGCTGGCGGATTCCTCGCTGCGCTCGAAGCGGAACCCGGTCCGGGTCGCCTCGACCCGATCCCAGGCCAGGCCGCGCGCCACCAGCACCGGGCGGCCCAAGGCCATGGCTTCGGCCACCACATTGCCGAAGTTCTCCCGCATTCCGCCGCATTCCTCCAGCCCCGAGGGCAATGCCAGAAAGTGACTGTCCGCCAGCAGCCGGTTCACTTCGTCCTTGGGCAGATAGCCGCGGTATTCCACCGAACCGCCGGCCTGTCCCAGCAAATACTGAAACTCGCGGAAATACTCGGCATCGACACTGCGGCCCGCCACCACCAGACGGTCCTGCGGGCGACGCACCTTGATCCAGGCGCGGAGGAAGCCGTTGATGCCCTTCTCCTGCTGGATGTGGCCCAGGAAGCAGACCTTCAAGCCGGGACCGGCCGGGACTGGGGCGACCTCGAGGTGACGGTATTCGACTCCGTTGGGCACCTGCAGGACGGGACAATCCGCTCCCAGCACCGCCCGAGCCCCGGCGGTCTCGGTGGCGCTGGTGCAGTGGATGGCCACGGCCCGGCGCAGCGCCGGAAAGGTGAACATCCGGTAATACAGCCACTTGTGGGGCTTGCGCGCGCGGATCAGTTCCACGTGCTCCGGCATCAGACCGCCGTGCAGGGCCACCGCGAAGCGCTTGCCCAGGGCGGCGCAGAACAGGCCGGCCAGGGTGCAGGGCCAGGTGGCGATGCCGTGGATGTAGATCGCATCGGATTCCCGGCACAGCCTCAGGATGGCGGGGATGGCGCCGACGCCGAAGCCCCAGCGGCGAAACAGCTGGCTGCGGTAAAGCCGGATCTCGTTGCCCGCTCCCATCTCCACGTCCTGCGGCTGAAGGCGGCCGGCGATGGATTCGTCGGAGGCGACGACCGTGACGCGATGGCCTTGGGAGGCCCAGGCCCGGGTGAGGATGCCCGCGGTGACGGCCACGCCGCCGTAACCGAGGGCGGGCGGAACGTGGGTGACGACGACGCCGACCTTCATGGTTGCGGCGTTTGTTTGGTCGGACTGGTGATTAGGCATGGAGCTTCCCCTCCGTGTTTCCGCCGGACCGGTAGGCCAGAAAGCCGTGCCAGATCCCGACGAGGTTGTTGAACGAATAGCGGATCCGCGCCGGATTGCGGGACAGGACCGCGATGAACAGCTTGATCAGGGGTGCGGCGAACATCTTGCGGGCGACGAAGTAGATCATCGAAACGTCCCGCTGGTTGGCGAACTTGCGAATATAGGCGCCGACCCCGCTGGAGTAGCGCAGCATTCGATCGGCCCCGACCAGGTAACTGTCCTTGTTGGCGTGGTAGATGCGGATGGCGGGCTCGTAGTAGCCGACCCCGCCGGCCCGCAGCAGCCGGTACAGCAGTTCGAAGCCTTCGCCGCCGGAATACTTGGAACCGATGCCGAAATCGTGGTCGATGCGGAATTCGTGGCGGTCGAGCCGGTCGCGGTGGAAGAAATGGGTGAATTCCACCCCCACCATGGAAAATCGCGAGAAGCCGCCGGCCCTGGCGGGATTGACGCCGATGCTGAAGTCCGAGCCGCCGAACTCGTAGCAGGCGGCCGACAACACGCCCAATTGCGGCCGTTGGGCGAAGGCCGCGGCCACCCGTTCCAGCACGTCCGCCTCGTAGGCGCAGTCGTCATCCGGGAAGGCGACGATGGATCCGCGGGCGAACTCGATGCCGAAGTCGCGCGCGCGCGCGTTGCCG
>VEPB01000515.1 GCA_012026715.1 Methylococcaceae bacterium
GGATGGGACGGCGCGCCGGTTTGAGCGGAGCGGTTCAAGCATTTCCAAATTTTAGCAGGCTGGCCGGACAGTCCCGCGGGAGTTAAATGCAGCCGGATGCGACCCTCCGGCAGGGACCCGGGACATCATCGCCGAGGGTTTTCGGGTCGCCATCCTCCACCGCAACGCGCCGGCTGCTGCTGACGAGAGGCCAGGATGGACCGGCTGGAAGACCTGGAGCTGCATGCGCTGGCGGACGAGCGCTTGAAGGACCGCCAGATCGGGGTGGGGGTTTCGCTGGCTGAACGACTGGTCACCCCCTTTGTTCCCGCTGACCGCCTTCCGGTGAGTGAAACCGCAGATCGCCATCAGCCAATTTGATTTGTCAAATTTGCGGAAGTTATAAATCCTTCCGGTCTTACAAACTCCCCCACCGATCTCCCGCCGAATTCTGATACGGCGCCCCCGAATCCTTGGGCTGGGGCATTTCACACACCACTGTGTCATGGGTTGTGGAATGCCGCAGTGCTCCCTAAAATCCATCCGCCTTTTGGGCAATTTATGTATCTAACTGTTTAATCAGGAGAAAGTGATGCTAGTAATGGCTTTTGGAATTTTTACCCTGGTCGCTGCCATGGGGGCCGGCATGGCGCTCGAGATGTTCCAGGGGCGCAAGACCGAGAAGGGCTATGCCCTGTTGCACGCCGGCTTCGCTTTGGCGGGTTCGGCGCTGGTGATCGTGGCGGCCCTGGAGGGCGACACCCGGCTATATGCCAATATCGGGATGGCGGTGATCATCATCGTTCTGGGTGCCACGGTTTCGTTGAAGCGGGCCAAGGGCGGCGCTCCCAAGGGTCTGGTGCTGGCGCATGCCGGTTTGGCCGTGGCCTGTTACCTGCTGTTGGCGTATAACACGTTCGTACCCGCGGCCTAAGCGCCTCACCGGATTCATTGGAGCGCAGGGCACGCGCCCTGCGCTCTTTTTTTGTCCTTCTTTTCATGCTCCAGCCGTCCCTAAGCCTCTACGTCCATTTCCCCTGGTGCGTGCGCAAGTGCCCCTACTGTGATTTCAACTCCCATGCGGTGGAGGGGGAGGTTCCGGAGCGCGACTACGTCGATGCGCTGCTGGCCGACCTGGATCACGACGCGGGCCGGATCGGCGGCCGGATCGTTGAGACCGTGTTCATGGGGGGCGGGACGCCCAGCCTGTTCAACCCGGCGGCGATCGCCCGGCTGTTGGAGGGAATCGCCGGACGGGTGGCGCTGGCACCGGATGCGGAGGTCACCCTGGAAGCCAACCCGGGGACGGTGGAGGCCGGCCGCTTCGAGGGCTATCGGGCCGCGGGGGTCAACCGCCTGTCGATCGGGGTGCAGAGCTTCGACGACGGCTTGCTGCAGGCCCTGGGGCGCATCCATGGCGGTGCGGAGGCGATCGCCGCCGCCGACGCTGCTCATTCCGCGGGATTCGACAATTTCAATCTGGATCTGATGTTCGGCCTGCCGGGGCAGACCTTGAGGCAGGCGCTGGCGGATGTGGCAACCGCCGTGCGCTTGCAGCCCACCCATATCTCTTACTACCAGCTTACCCTCGAGCCCAACACCCTGTTCCACCGTTACCCCCCGGCCTTGCCGCAGGAGGAAGCCACCTGGGAGATTCAGCGCAGCGGCCAGCAATTGCTGGAACGGTCCGGCTACCGCCAGTACGAGGTGTCGGCCTATGCGCGGGACGGCTGGCGCTGCCGCCACAATCTCAACTACTGGCGGTTCGGCGATTATCTCGGCATCGGTGCCGGCGCCCACGGCAAGCTGACCGATCCCGTGCGCGGCATCGTCCGCTACTGGCGCCACAAGAATCCGCGCAGCTACCTGGAAACCGCCGGCACGGCGGAAGGTATGGGAGGGGAAACCACGGTTGCCGAGGCCGATTTGCCCATGGAATTCCTGATGAACGGGCTGCGGTTGCGGGAGGGGTTTTCCGAAAAGGAGTTTCTCGCCCGCACGGGACTCGATCCGGCGGCGTTGGAGCCGGGGTTGTCGCAGTGTTTGGAGAAAGGCCTGCTGGCGCGGGCCGGCGGCGCCATCCGCTGCACAGACAGGGGCTGGAATTTTCTGGATAATGTGCTGGAGCACTTCGTCCCCACCGATTGATTCCTTCTCCAGCATGTCTCCCAACGCCGCAAGGCAGATCCCCGATGCCGATTTGGAGCGCGTCCGCGTCTCGCTGCCCGGCCTGATCGGGTTGAGCCGTTCCGCCGCTCACCTGAGCCTGAATCCGGCGGGGATCCGCGCCGATCAGAGCGGCAATTATCTGTCCAGCTTCCGCGGGCGCGGCATGGAGTTCGACGAGTCGCGGCCCTACGCGCCCGGCGACGACGTCCGCAGCCTGGACTGGCGGGTCACCGCCCGCACCGGCAAGGTCCACACCAAGCTGTTCAGGGAAGAAAGGGAGCGGCCCGTGTTCATTTCGGTGGACGTCCGCAACGCCATGTTCTTCGCGACCCGCGGCGTGTTCAAATCGGTCCTGGCGGCGCGGCTTGCTGCTCTGGTGGCCTGGAGCGCGATGCAGCGTGGCGATCGGGTCGGCGGCCAGTTGCTGGGTGAGAGCGCCAGTCTGGAATTCAAGCCGGCCCACGGCCGAGGGGCGGTGTTGCGGTTGCTGCAGAAACTGACCGAAGCCGAGCCGGTGCCGCCTGCCGGTGTGGCTGCCACCATGGACGACGCCCTGTCCCGCCTGAGCCGACACGCCAGGCCCGGCAGCCTGGTGTTCGTGATCAGCGATTTTCGCGGATTGGGCGAATCCGGCGCGACCAGCCTGATCCGATTGCGGCGCCATTGCGACGTGGCGCTGGCGCTGATCAGCGACCCGCTGGAAGAGAGCCTGCCGCGGCAGGGCCGCTACCGTTTCGGAGATGGCTTGAGGGAATGGTTGCTGGAGGCATCGCCCGGCGCGTCCCAGATTCATGCCACTCGTTTTGCCATCCGGCGCGACCGGGTCAGCAACCTGGCCAAGGCCCACGGCATGCGGTTTCTACCCTGCCGCACCCACGACGACGCGCTGGCGGTGTTGCGCCGAAGCCTGAGCCTTAAACCGGTGGCGGGCGGAACCGTGGAAGCCGAACTGCCGTTGCGTGATTACCATCTACCGGCGCCGGTGGGTTGGTGGCCGCCGGCGCCGGGTTGGTGGGCGCTGGTTGTCTTGATATTGGTATCGATCGGCGCCGCGGCCTACCTGTGGAAACGCTGGCGGCGGCCCACCGTGCGCAAGCTCGCTTTGGCGGAACTGAATCGGCTGGAACGGGAGCCTATTTCGAGCGTTGAGAAGGTGCAACGGCTATCCGTGCTGTTGCGGCGGATCGGACTCAGCACGGCCGGCCGTGCCGAAGTGGCGGGCCTGGCGGGCCAAGCCTGGCTGCAGTGGCTGGACCGACCGCTGGCGGAACCGCGATTTTCCCGAGGGCCGGGCCGGTTGCTGCTGGATGCCCCTTATCGGCCCAATCTCGACGGGGATCTGGACGAACTGTTCGGTCTTTGCCGCGACTGGCTCGACCGGTTGCCCGACAAGGTCTTGGAGCCGGCGCGAGGCAGCGAGTGATCGGCCTGTTGGAACATCTGGAATTTGCCTGGTTCTGGGCCTTGCTGGCTTTGCCCCTGCCGTGGCTGGTCCGGATCCTGGTGCCGGCGGTGGACGGCGACCGCCAAGCGGCCTTGCGGACCCCTTTCCTGGACGAACTGGAGGAACTGCCGGGGGGAAATCCTACGCTGGCCCTGCGGCGGCCGGTGCTGTGGCCGGCGGTGCTGGCCTGGCTGCTGCTGGTGATTGCCGCGGCTCGTCCGCAATGGTTGGGTGATGCCATCGAGCAGGCGGTGAGCGGGCGCGATCTGATGCTGGCAGTGGATTTGTCCGGTAGCATGGAAATCTCCGACTTCGTGCTCAAGGGCGAAGGGGGCGACCGGCTCACCGCCACCAAGTCGGTGGCCGGCCCCTTCATCGATCAGCGGGTGGGCGACCGGATCGGCCTGATCCTGTTCGGCGACAAGGCCTATCTGCAGGTGCCGCTGACCTTCGACCGCAAAACGGTCCGCACCCTGCTGGACGAAGCGGCGATCGGGCTGGCCGGGGAGAAGACCGCCATCGGCGATGCCATCGGCCTTGCGGTCAAGCGCCTGCGGGGCAATCCGCAGGATCAGCGGGTCCTCATCCTGTTGAGCGACGGCGCCAACACCGCGGGCGAGGTGCAACCGCTGCAGGCGGCGGATCTGGCCGCGAAAGAGGGACTGAAGATCTACACCATTGGCGTGGGCGCCGACGAAATGGTAGTGCGTGATTTCTTCGGCAGCCGCCGCGTCAATCCCTCCCAGGATCTGGATGAACCGACCATGCGGGCGATCGCGGAAAAGACTGGGGGGCGTTATTTCCGGGCGCGCGATACCGCGCAGTTGGGTGAAATCTATGCGATGCTGGACCGCTTGGAGCCGGTGGAGCGGGACAAGCGCTACTTCCGGCCGCGCCGCGAGCTGTTTCCGTGGCCGTTGGGAGGGGCGCTGCTGATCGCTGCGCTGGTGGCGCTGGGGCGGGTGCTGCAGGCGGCCCCGAACTGGCGGCAAAGTTGAATGATCGGCCGCTGCCATATACCCTAGCAGGGGAAGTCGCGAGTCCATCATCCTCTCCCGTGCGGTGCCGGTTGGGTTGACTGTGCGCGACCGGTCTGGCGCGAACTTGAGCGCGCGAGCATGTAGCGCCGAGATCGCCATGGAAATCCGCTGGCCGTTGCAGGCCGGCGGCGAATCAATTCCTGCCGAGGCATAGCCTGAACCATGGTAGAACGAAGGAAACATCCCCGACTCCACATCAAGGGTGCCGTGCCGGTGCTCGACCTGGACCGAAACCTCGTGATGGGCCAGCTGGTCGACATCAGCGAAGACGGCCTGATGGCGCTGTGTCCCGAGGCGATCGACGTCAGGATCAATCGGCTGTATCGGATTCAGGTGCAACTGTCGGAGGAGTGTTGCGGCGGGCCACTGACGGTGGCCGTGGAAAGCTTGTGGCACGAGCCCGGCCATGAGGCTTCCACCCATTGGGTGGGATTCAAGATCATCGATATCGCCAAGGAAGACGCCGAGAGACTGCATCAGCTGATGCAATCAGGTTCCTGATCTTGCCGTTCCGCTTCTCCTTTGCCGGCCGGGCCAGCGGGCAACCGGCACCGCTCACCCTCGCTGCTCCGGTTCCACGCTAGCTTGCCCTTCGGGCGGATTGGCCCGTGCCGGCTTCTCCCCGCAGTGTTTCTCCGTGATTGCGCCATGACGATTTCCAAATTCCGCAAGACGTCCGGCGTCGCCTGCTGGGCGGCCGTGCTGTTGTGGCTGTCCTGCGTCGCCGCTTTCGGCGAAACCCCGCTGTCACCCCGGCCGTTGGCCGCCCTGGTGAAAGAATGGAATCTGGTTCTGGAACGGAGCGACAAGGGACTGGCCAAGGCGGAGTTGACCGACGAGCGGCTGGCGGAACTGCGCCAGGATCTGGTGGGGTTGCGCATGGAGATCGCCGCGGCAGTGGCTCAGGCGGCCCCCGAGGTCCAGTCGGTTCGGGACGAGCTCAGCACGCTGGGAACGCCGCCGGCGGAAGGTGCTCCGCCGGAATCTCCCGCGGTGGCGGCGCGGCGCAAATCCATCAACGAGCAACTGGCGAATCTCGACGGGGGCATCAAGGAAGGCGAACTGATCTCCGCCCGCGCCGAGCATCTGCTGGAGGACATCAATGTTCGCCAGCGTCAGCGGTTCACCGAGCGCATCCTCACTCGCGGCGGATCGCCGCTGTCGCCGGAGGTGTGGCGGAAGGCGTGGCCCGAACTGCAGCTGGATCTGGAGCTGATCCGTGCCAGTTTTGAGCAACGGTTGGTGACCGGCCAGCTGGCCGAGCGCGGCCAGTCCATGGCGCGCAATTTGACGCTGGGCCTGGTGGCCGCGTTCATCCTGGTCTGGCCTTTGCGGCTGTGGCTGCTGCGCCGGTTCGGCTACGTCTCGGTCGAACAGGAACCGACCCATGGCCAGCGGTTGCGGGTCGCGCTGTTCACCGGGTTCATCCGCACCCTGATGCCGACCGCGGCCACCATCGCCGTTTACCTGGCGGTAAAGGCCAGCGGCCTGCTTTCCGAACAGAACCAGTTGCTGGCCGATACCGTGCTTTCGGCCCTGGTGTTTCTCTATTTCGTGACGGCCTTCTGCCATGCGGCGGTGGCGCCGTTCGCCCCGGAATGGCGGCTGGTGCGGCTGGACGACGCCGGCGCCCGCATCATCGGGCGGGTGATTCCGCCGGTCGCCACGGTGTTTGCCCTGGACCTCATCATCGACCAGTTGTCCGACCTGTTGGCCGCGTCGGTGCAGCTCACCCTGGTCCACAAATTCATTTCCGGCCTGCTGATCAGTGGGTTATTGCTGATTCTGCTGCAGCCCCAGGTTTGGCGGGTGGCCGGTGAGGGCTGCGACGATCCGGCCAGGCCCTGGCGCCGGCTGCGCTCGCTGTTGCGGGTATTGGTGTTGGCCATCCCGTTGTCGGCGGTGATGGGCTATGTGGCCCTGTCCCGCATGCTGGCCACGCAGCTGGTTCTGACCGCCGGACTCTATGTGGCGGTGGTGCTGGTGCGCCGCATCGGCGCCGAAGCCCTGGAGCAGGCCTTGTCGCGCCAGTCGGGCTCGGGCCTGCGGGTGCGGGAGGCCTTCAATCTGTCGGACGATGGGGTGGAAATCCTGCGCTTCTGGCTGGGTGAGATACTGGGCTTCTTCGTCATTCTGACGGGTGTGTTGCTCTTGCTGGTGCTTTGGGGGGCCGGCGGCGACGACCTGGCGGCTTGGCTGAATGCCGCATTCTTCGGTTTCAAGGTCGGCAGCATCACCATTTCCCTGGCCGATCTGGTGATGGCCATTTTCCTGTTCGGCGGCCTGGTCGCCGTGACCCGGCTGTTGCAGCACTGGCTGGAGCATCGGATTTTCCCGCGCACCCGGCTGGATTCGGGAATCCGCCATTCGGTGCGCTCGGCCACCGGCTACGTCGGCTTTACCCTGGCGGCGACCGCGGCCGTCTCCACGATGGGGATCGACCTGTCCAACCTGGCGATGATCGCCGGGGCGCTGTCGGTCGGCATCGGCTTCGGCCTGCAGAACATCGTCAACAACTTCGTGTCCGGCCTGATCCTGCTGATCGAGCGGCCCATCAAGGTGGGCGACTGGGTGGTGATCGGCGAGCACCAGGGCTACGTCAAGAAGATCAGCGTGCGCGCCACCGAAATCAGCACCTTCGATCGCGCCTCGGTATTTGTGCCCAATTCCAGCCTGATCTCGGGCATGGTGATGAACCGCACCTACGCCGACAAGGTCGGGCGGGTGGTATTGACCTTGGCGTTGCCCCTGAGTACCGACGCGGGCAAGGTGCGCGAGCTGGTGCTAAGCATCGCCGGCAGTCATCCTGGCGTGCTGCGCAACCCGGCGCCTTCGCTCTACCACAAGGGTTTTGCCGACAACCTGCTGAACCTGGAACTGGTTGCCTTCATCCACGATGTGGATCGGGTGAAAGGGGTGACCAGCGATCTGTGGTTCGAGATCGCCGAGCAGTTCCGCCGCGAGGAAATCGCCATTCCCTCACCCGGCAAGGATGTCCGGGTCCTGCTTCAGGACGAGCAGTTGGACCGGCTGCTGGCCGCGCTGGCAAGTCGGGGCGCGGCGCGGGATTCAGAGGGCGGCGGGCAGGGCGCTGAGCAAGCCGACGCCGATCAGGGTGAACAGTTCGGCGGCCAGCAGGGCGGTCATCTGGGTGGCGGCGGCGGCGCGCCGCAGGCTGCCGGCACAGCACAGCAGCGCCAGCAGGAAGACGCCCGCGGCCAGTAGGTAGTCGCTCGCGGTGCCGATCTGTCGGTGACGGCCGCCGGGCGCGGTCCGTCCCAAGTCCTGGCGCGCGAGGGGCAAGGATTCCGCGGCGCTGTCCTGATGTGCAGGCGGCAACGTCGCGACTGCGCCGACGGAATTCGCCGAGGCGAGCTCCTGGCGTTGTTCCGAGGTGTGAGGCCAGCGTTGCGTCTGTAGCCACGCGCTCTCGTCATGGGGCATTGCCAGCGCCTCGGTCCCGGCGGCGTCCGTGCGAGTGTGCCAGATATAGGATTGATGGATGCTCCAGCCGGCCAGCAACGTCGCCAGGATCAGCATCAGCAGAGCGATCAGGTCCATGCGATGGCGCGCCGTTCGCAGGCTCCGGCGCTGGTAGGCAGTTTCGAACAGCTTGGGGTAGCCACGGCAGTCCGTGGTCAGGGCGCAGTCGGTGGGTTTGGATCTCATCGTCGTTTTCCGGGGGGGGCTGCGTCGCATCGGGCTCCGCAGGGGGTTGCCGCCGATCTAGAAGAGGCGGCCGTTCTGCCCGGAAAATTAGCAATTGCCGAGCCAGCTTCTCATCTCATTGATCCTTATGGGTGTCGACGGCCGGGCCGGTTTCGTCTGTAAAGTTTTTCGAATCGGATACGCCGATGGCGGGGGCTTGCCGCGCAATTCAGACCACCAGCAGCCCCTTGCGGTCGGCCACGCCGATGACGGCGCGGCTGCCGGCGTTGAACTGAAGGTAGTCGGCTTCGATGCCGTCGCTGAAGATGACGCCGTTTTCGGCCATCTGCGACACCAGGGTCAGGGGGGCGTCGCGGGTGATCTTGCCGAAGCCGACGGCGGTGGTTGACGTGGTGCTGGGCCAGGGTTCCCGCACCGAAAAGTAGAGGTGGTCGGCTTCCCAGGGGAAACCCGCCGCGCTCGGCGGGAGCGCGGGCTGGCCCGACCAGGCCGCGGCGATGCCGGTGGCGCCGGTGACGATGCTGCGAAACCAGCCGGACGAGCCCAGCCCGGTGGAGACGATGATGCCGCTGGAGGATTGCTGTTCGCTGCGACCGTCGTGGTCGATGGCGTAGCGCGCCGAAGTGTGGCTGCGGGGGCCGATGAACAAATCGTTGACCCCGTAGAGGGTCTCGCCGGTGTTCAGCACCGCCTGGGCCATGGTCACCTCGCGCAGCCGCCGCCGCTCGGCGAACACCTCCGGCACGATGTGCGCCAGGTCGGCCACGGTGAACGGCAGCAGCACCCCCTCCCAGCGGGCCGGATCGGGATTGACCCCGATCACCGGCTGGCGGTCCAGGTACTTCAGCAGGTTGGCCACCAGCCCGTCCTGGCCCAATGCAACCACGGTATCCTGCGGCCCGAAGATGAAGTTGGGCACGAAGCGGCGGTCCACCACCTGCACCCGGCCCTGCTCGGCCAGCGCCGCCTCGGCGTCCCGCACTGCCTGCTTGTAGCGGCGGTCCTCGGCCTGATAGTCGGAAAAATCGGCGCCCAGATGCTCGACGTAGAACCGCGCCTGCTGTTCGGTGTTGAAGCGGACCACCAGCTCGTCCAGCCGGGTGCGGCGGACGATCAGCACGATCTTGTTGTAGCGGGTCCGGTCGCTCACTGGGCCGGTTTCCTGGGCTTGATGGCGGCGACGGTCGTCTCGGTTTTCGCCTCCGCCTGGCCCAGCAGGCCGCTCAGCAGTTCCGGCGAGACATTGAGCTGGCCGATGCGGTCGGCGTTTTCCGCCAGTTCCCGGAACGCCTGGGCGATCAGCTGGCCCGGCTGCATGCCGGTGCTGGCCAGCGCCTGCAGCACCTTGGGGTCGGTGTTGCCGAGCGCTTCCATCACCGCCTTGATGCCATAAGCCTGGGCGTCGGACTCGGCGCGGGCATTGGCGGTGGCCAGCGCCACCAGGTCGCGGTTCTGCTGCTCCAGCGCGATTTTGGCGGCCATTTCGGCTTCCCTCAATTCCCGCTGCTTTTGCTGCACCGATTTCTCCGCATCCATCTGCGCCTCGCGGATCTGGCGCTTCTTGTGCTCCACCGCGATCTCGGTGTTCAGCTCGTTTTCCTTGATGGCCCGCTCCTGCTCCACGGCGGAGTTGCGGCGGGCATAGATGGCTTCGTCGGCGCGTTTGAGGATCTGCTCGCGGGCCTCGGCCTCCAGGGCCCGGCCGGTTTCCGGGGTGGGCTTGATGGCGAGGATGGACAGGCCCAGCACCTCCACGCCGAGGGAGACGATGCTCTCGGCCTGCTGCAGGCCGACCCGCAGTTCCGCCACCAGCCGCTCGGAGCCGCCCAGCGCCTCCCGCAGCGACAGGGTCTTGAGCAGGCCCGCGGTCAGCACTTGGGCGTGGTTGATCAGCCGTTGCGGCAACTGCACGGAATCTTCCGTGCTGTAGCGCTTGCCGTTGGGCGCCAGGGTGAAGTTCATCAGGCCGGCCAGCTTCTTGGGGTCGGCCACCCGGTAGGTGATCTGGCCCTGCACCGTCACCTGCTGAAAATCGCCGGTGACTTCCTCGAAGATGAAGGGGATGTCGCTGCTGCCCACGGGCACCAGCACCAGCGAGGTGGTGGGGCCGAAGTAGAAGAACGACAGGCCGGTGCCCTCGCGCACCACGCGGCCCCGTTTGTACTGCATGACGAAATTGGTCGGCTCGACCCGGATGAAGCGTAATCCGAACATGGCGTGCTCCTGTCTGCGGAAGGGTTAGGCGGTTGCCGCGGCGCGGGCGCGAATTTCTTCGAATCGCCAGTCGCGCAGCAACCGGCCGTTTTCCCACACCGGCTCCAGTACTTCTTCATAGTCCGCGCCGATGGGCCCCTGGTCGATGCGCAGCGATGCGTACTCCCCAGTCGTGCGGGACCGGAACAGCGACAATCGGCCCGCCTTGGACTGCTTGCCGGGATCGGTGGCCGGGTTCTTGGAAATGGCGAGCCATTCCCCGTTGCGGCGCACCGCCGAGGCCTTCATGGCGAACTTCAGGGTGTCGCGGTGCAGTTGCTGCAGCAGGGCGCCGCCCATGCCGAAGGCGATGTTGTCCGCGGCGAATCCGTTGGATTTGAGTTTCTCCAGGATTTCGACGATGGAGTGCCGGTTGACGCCGTCGCCCTGGATGATGCGGACCTGGTTGATGACCCGGTAGCCCTTGCCGTTGACGACCGAGCCGAAGCGCTGCTCCAGGATCTGCGCGACCTTCAGCACCACCGTGGCCGGGTCGCCGGAGTCGGGCCGGATCACCACGGTGGCACCCGAGCGGATCACCTCCTCGCGCAGTTCCCCACCCCAGATGGCGTCCACGGCGTGGAACACGTCGTAGCTGTCGGACACCACGGCGACCGCCCGGCCCGGCTTGGCGAACTGGGTGAGCATGTTGCGGTAGGCGTCGACCTCCGCTTCCCGGCCCCAGGCGGTCATGGTGCTGTGCTCGGCGGCGGGGATGGAGTGGCCGGCCATGGCTTCGTGGTAATAGCGCCGTGCCGCCAGGATACCGGACAAGGTGTCGGTGCCACGGAAGTTCACCAGGTGGGCGCAGCCTCCCAAGGCGGCCGATTCGGCGCTGGACACCCCGCGGGCGCCGAAGTCGTGGAGCTTGAATGGCAGCTGGGGCTCGGGGTCGTCCGAAGTCTCCTGCAGGTAGCGGCGGATGTCCTGCTTGATGTGCCAGGACAGGGTCGCCACCGTCAGCGGGTACCACACCCGCATCAGCAGCGTTTCCACATGGGAGTTGAGCCAGTAGGCCAAAGGATCGGTGCATTCCACCGTGGCCAGCACCTGGAGGGTGGGCACCACCAGGCCCTCCGGCACCGCCTTGATGCGCAGCGGCAGCAGCCCACCGTGTTCCCGCAGGATGTGGAGCCAGCCGGCCTCGTTGAAGGGCTCGCCGTGGGCACCATAAAACTCCCTGGCTTCGGCGATGTTCTCGAGGGTGATGGGCTGGGCCAGGTATTCCTTCAGGATGGTCTGCAGCCCGAAGAACACCGTGCGGTTGAACGCGCCGCCGCGGGACTCCAGGTAGGAGAACAGCCCGTCGGCATCGGGCGGGTATTGCAGGTAATGGGACGCCTTGTAGGAATCCGTGTTCAGGATCAGGTTGTCGAGGTAGCACATTTGGAAATCCTCCAAATCGATGAAAGAAGAGCGGTCTATCCGCTCGGCGTTTGCCGGAAGCCTTCCGGCGGAGGGGTCAGATGCTGCCCAGAAAATACCGCACGATATCCAGATGGTCTTCGAAGACCTCCTCGTCCATTTCCAACAGGTGGGCGATGGGGATCCAGCGGGCCTTGGCGGCGTCGTCGCCTCCCTTGACCGGGTGCAGCGGCCCGTCCGCCAGTTCCAGCAGAAAGGCGTGGGTGATGGTGCGTCCCCGCAGGCTGCGGTCGGGGTGGTCGAACACCCGCTCGCCCTTGACGCTGCCGCGCAGCACCGGCTCCGGTATTTTCAGCCGGGTTTCCTCCCGCAGCTCCCGGATCATCGCGTTGACGATGCGCTCATCACCCCGCAGGAAGCCGCCGGGCAGCGCCCACAGGCCGGCACCGGGCTGGGCGCCGCGGCGGATCATCAGCACGTGGCCGGACTGGACCACCACCGCATCCACCGTGACGAAGATGGGCGGGTACTTGAGATCCTTGAACTGGGCGCGGTAGGCGGCGAGGAACGCGTGTTCCTCCCGCAGCGCGGCGTACATGGGGGTCTGGCGGAAGCTCGTCATGAATTCGAACGCCGCCGCCGGCACTGCCGACTGGACCAGCAAATCGCTGTTTTCGAAGTAATAGCGGCGGATGTCGGAAGCGGAAAGCCCGGCGATATTGGGGGCTTCCACCAGTTCCCACTGGGGAAACATCTGCAGGTAATAGGAACTGCCGTCCTTGCTGTGGCCGATCAGACCCACTTTGGCGTCGGGCTTGCCGCCGTCACGGGCGATAAGGGATTCGACCGCCTGCTGCACGCCCGCGGACCATTGCTGGTCGTTGTAGGCACGGTCGACCACCGGAGCCAGCAGGATACGGCCGGCGGCGGATTCTTCCGGAAAACAGGCGGAGATCATGCCGCTGCGCTCGGCCACCGTCCAGGGGTTCTTGATGGTGCGCGGACGCTGCGCCGAACCCGGCACGACGATGACTTTGGCGGATAATCTGAGGGCCTTGCGCAGGACCTCGTGGTGGCCGTTGTGGAACGGCTGGAACCGGCCGATGTAGGCCAGGTAGTCGTAGTGCATCGGAATCCCCTCTGCAGATGATGTGGGGCCGGTCTATCCGGCCTTGGGCCCAACTATAGCGGAACCGTTGGCGGGGTCAATAGGCACGTAGGAGTTGATCAGTACTCGAACTGGTAGATCACGCCGATGCTGCCGGCGCCGGTTCCGGTGGCGGGCGGGGAGGGCGTGCCGATGCCGCCTTCCAGCTTGAGGCCCTTGGCGACGTCCACCTGCACCGTGGCCTGGGTGCCGCCGCTGCCGTTGAGGGCCTGGCGGCTGCCCACGTAGACGCCGGGCGCCACGTAGCGGCCGCCTTCCAGGGGCGGGCTGCCGCCCGTGCCGCTGCCGACCGCCAGCCGGTCCAGGCCGAGGCTGGTGCGGAGCCGCTCCAGGGGATTGCCGGAGTCCGGCACGATGCCGGTGAGAGCCGCGGCGGAGCCGGCGATCTGGGCCAGTTCGAAGGGGCTGAGGCTGGCGATCGCGCGGCCGAACAGCAGGCGGGCGAGGATCTCGTCGGGGGGCAGTTCCGGCGTGCCGGACAGGCTGATCTGCGGCTTGCCGGCGGTGCCGGTCACCGCCAGCGAGGCGGTGATGCCGCCGCTGCTGCTGGTAGCGACGAAGTCGAGGGTGGGGTCGGTGAAATCGTCGCCGTTGAAGCCCAGTTCGCCGCGGCTGAAATCCAGGGTTCGTCCGGCTAACGAATAGCTGCCGCGGATCAGGTTGAAGCGGCCTTGCGGCCGGGGCGTGGCAAGGTTGCCCTTGAGCCGGAGGTCGCCCCCCAGTTCCACGTTCAGCCCCCGACCGCGCACGTGGATGCGGCGCGGTGCCGAGACGCTCAGGTCGAGTGCCAGCGGGCGCGATTTGACCGGAGGCGGCGGTGCGGCTCCGGCTTCCTCCAGCCGCAGCTCGGCGATGCTGGCGGGCAGCCGTTCCGGGACGCGGATTTCCGCCTGGGAAACGCGGATCTGCCCGGTAGCTGTGGGAGCCGTGGCGAGCGGGCCGCGCATCGCCAGGTCGGCGTCGAGCTTCACGGTCAGGCGGGCGCTGGCGACGGGTTCGGCCTTGCGGACGGTGAGTGCCAGATCCACCGGCAAGCCGGGTTCGGTGGGCCGGAAGCTGCCGTTGAGTACCACCGGACCCGGGCCGGCGCGGCCTTTGAGGGCCAGGTTCCAGACCTCGCCGGCACCGCTTTGGGCCGAACCTGAGACCGCGACCACGTGGGTGCCGATCAGGTCGTCGTGAAATTCACCGCCGTCGATGCGGGCCTGTCCGCCATAGCGCGGGTTCTCCAGGGTTCCGGTCGCCTGGCCGTGGAAGCTGAGCTGGCCCCGCAGCCTTTCCCCATTGGCCGCCAGCAGCGGGTCCAGCAGGCGCAGGTCCCCGTTGCCCTGGCCGCTCAGGTTCATGATTCCCGATGCCGTCAGCGGAATGTCGCCGCTCGCCTCCAGCCGCAATTGCTGCGCGGCGCGCAGGTGGCCGTCGATCCTGGCGGTAGCGCCGTCCCATTGGGCGGACAGCGCCAGGCCCGTGGCGGGCAGTACGCTCCAGGGCTCTTGGCGCAGGCGCAGGGCCGATCCTTCCAGCCGCAGATCACCGCTCGGCTGGGAAAGCGCTCCGCGCAGCCGGGCGTGCAGGTCGAGCCTGCCGTCGGCATCGGCCCAGGGCTTGAGAAGCGACGATGCCGGCAGATTTTCCCCGTCCAACGCCAGATCCAGCGCCGGTTGCAACCGGCCCGCCAGCACAAAGTCCGCACCGAGCGCCTGCAAACGGGTTCGACGCAGGACCGCGCCGTCAGTCAGATCGATGGTCGCGGGCTCGACCAATCGCAGCGTGTGCTGGTCCCAGCCGGTTTCCAGGCGGGTCAGGGTCAGGCTCGGGCGGCGCCGGTCGTAGACCGCCTCCGCCTGGGTCCGGATGGCCATGTCAGCGTGTTGCAGGTCGGCCGTCAGCCGGATTTCGGGCCGGTTCCAGCTGCCTTTGAGGCCCAAGCGGGCCGAACCGGCCAACTCGCCCGCCGTCAATCCGGCCAGGGACAAATCGCCGGTCAGCGCGGCTCGGCCCAACGGGTCCGCCACGCTCAGGCGCAGTTCGCTGCGGTCGATGGCCAGGCGGTTAGCCAGTCCCGCCCGGTTTGCCGTAAGGTTCAGGGAGGCGCCGTCTCGGGTCAGCGCCAGATTGCCCTCGAGGCGTCCTGCCAGTGCTTGTCCGGTCAGTCCCAGCAGGTCTTGCAGGCGTTCCATGGTCAGCTTCAGCCGGCCTTCCGGCAGGTCCGCGGAACGAGTCGGCAGCGCCAGCGCGCCCTGGAGCGTGGCGCTGCGCCAGCGGGCTTGCTCGACCGTCAGCCGGCTTTGCCGGTCGCTCCCGCCTTCTATCGCCACTGCCAAATTCAGGGGCGATCCGGCAAGCGCTGCCTGGGCGTCGAGCCGGCCATGGGCGGATCGCGGCAGACCTTCCAATTCCAGTCGGGCGGTTGCCGGACCCAGGGGCCCCACCGAACCGCCTTGGCCTTGGAGTTGTGCGTGCACCGCCAAATTGTCGAACGGTCCTTGCAGCCGGCCCTGGCCGTTCAGGCGTCCGCCGCTCCCCAGCCCTAGCGGCGCCAGATCGGTCAAGTCCAGCTGCCAGCGCAAGTCGGCGGCATCGGTGGTCAGCGTGCCGGCGGTGGTAAAGCTCAGCGCTTGGCTGTTGAACTTCACGTCGGTGAGGCCAACCCGGTTCGGTTGCATCGTAGCGCTACCGGCGAAGCTCGCCTCGGGGCCGAGCAGTCCCGGCCAAGGGCCACTGCCACCGGTGACGGTCAGCGCTCCCTGGAATTTCAATTCGGGTCCGTCGTCGGTCTGGTGCGCATCGAGCTGCAGGTGGCCGGCTCCCGCCAGGTCGAGGTCCGCCAGGGGAGCCAGGGGCGCCAGCCGGGGCAGGATGAGTTCCGAGGTCGCGGTCCGATCGGCTGCGCGGCCGTCGCCGCGCAGCTCCAACAGGGGATGGCGCAGGCTGAAGCGGACGGACATTCCGGTCGCGTCCGGCTGGAGTTCGGCGGCGAATTCCAGGGGCTGATCGGCGAACAGGTCGGGTTGGCGGCCGGGCAGCCTGAGGCCGTCCAGCCGGCCGTGCAGATTAAGTTGGCCGGCATCGCCC
>VEPB01000133.1 GCA_012026715.1 Methylococcaceae bacterium
CTGGGCATCGAGTGCCTGCTGGCGGAGGATGCTGCCACCGCCCGTACCCTGGCCGCGCGGCTCGATCAACTCAATCGGGAACGGCGCGAGATCGAGGATCAGATGAGGCTGGACGCCCAGGCCATCCTGGCCGAGATGCCGACCAATCCCGATGGCGCCGCCCGGGCCGGCTGCTGTCTGTTCGATCCCGGCTGGCACCAGGGGGTGATCGGCATCCTGGCGTCCCGCATCAAGGATCGGCTGCACCGTCCGGTGATCGCGTTCGCGCCGTCCGGCGAGGGGGAGATCAAGGGCTCGGCCCGTTCCATTCCAGGGGTTCACATCCGCGACGTATTGAGCGATATCGCGGTAGCCCATCCCGATCTGCTCAGCCGTTTCGGCGGCCACGCCATGGCGGCGGGCCTGAGCCTCCGGCGCGAGCAGTTTCCCCGATTTGCCCAGGTGTTCGAGGCCACCGTCGCCCGCCACCTGGACGGGCTCGATCTGGATCAGGTGATTCACAGCGACGGCGAACTGGGTCAGCGGGAGCTGCGCATCGACATGGCCGAGATGCTGCAGCAGGGCGGTCCCTGGGGACAGAACTTCCCCGAGCCGCTGTTCGACGGTGAATTCGAGGTGCAGCAGTGCCGCATCGTGGGCGAGCGCCATCTCAAGTGGGTGTTGCAAGCGCCGGGACAAGGGCCCATCGTGGATGCCATCTGTTTCTTCGTCGACGAACCGGAGCGCTGGCTGGGCTGCCGCCGCCTCAGGTTGGCCTATCGGCTCGACGTCAACGAATTCCGCGATAACCGCAGTCTCCAGCTCCGCATCGAATACATGGAAAGTCTCTGACCGCCGCGCTGCGAAATCGACCGAATTCGGCTGCCGATCGCCTGGCCGGAATTTCCACAACCCTTCCAGGGAGTCGGGTTGCCGATCCGCCCGCTTTCCGCATGGAACAGGCTCATCGGGCGTTGTCATAGCGCTGCTGCCTGGTGCACCGCGTGATCCGCCCTCCACCTTTCCGCTGACTTTCTTCCGCAGGGAGACACAGGGGTTTAGCCGCTGTTAAGCTCCGCCCGTTTGGGCTTGCTCCCAAACCCCGCCGGGACATGCCGACGTCCTTCCCCGATGTCCCGAACCCCATTCACAGTGAGGAGAACGCTATGAGCGATAACAACGATAACAGTCTCTCGGTCCTGACCTCTCAACTGCTGTGCGCCAGCAATGCCAGCTACGGCATCGGCTTTGCCGGCGAACCGGACTTCGTCGAGCAGCAGCCTTATTACGGGCGGATCGGCTGGATCGACGATCCGAGCCATTTTGTCTCCGCCAGTCGCGATCACGCGTGTCTGGTGGGTACGCTGCACGACCCGGTAGCGGACGAGCCGGCCGTGGTTTTGGCGTTCCGCGGCACCCACCCGCCGCAGGTCGACAACATCCAGGACGCGGCCAGTTTCTTCCGCGACTGGGTCAACGATGTCCGGGCCGTGCCCAAGCCGGTGCCCGGCCTCGGCGACGTCCACGAGGGCTTCTGGGATGCCGTGGATGCGCTGTGGACCCAAGCGCTTCTCGATGAGGTGGAGCGGCGCCTGCAGCAGTGCCCGTCGCGGCGCCTGCACGTCACCGGACACAGCAAGGGCGGCGCCATGGCTTATCTGGCGGCGGCCCGGCTCCACCGGGAAGCACGACCGGTGACTGCCGTCCACACCTTTGCGGCGGCCCGCGCCGGCACCGACTCGTTTGCCGAGATTTACAACCAGGCCGGCATTCCCTCTGCGCGTTACGAGTTTGGCGACGACTTGGTGCCCCACCTGCCGCCCTCGGAACTGCTGCGGGATACCATCCATCATGAGCTGTCGGCCTTGTCTGGCGGGGGATTCAAGCTGCTGAGCGGCCTGGCCAAAACCGTCAAGGCGCAGCCGCCGGTACTCAGCGCCCTGGGCGAGGTGATCGCGGGGCTGGATCGCTTTGAATACGTGTCGGTGGGCGAGCTGCGCTATATCAACCGCCAGTTGCACATCCAAGGCGATTCGCCGGCGCTGGAGCGGCAGCGCTTGGTCAGCCTGTTCATCAAGCTGGTGACGCCCGGCGGTTTCGTGACCGTCGCCACCGACCACTCCATCGCCTGCGGGTCGGGTTACGGCAGGGCGCTACTGGCCAAGGGAGTCTGTGGCTAAGGCTGGTTGCCGCTGATCGTTCCCACGCGCTGCGTGGGAACGAACCTCTCCGGCGTCACCTGAGGCCTGGGGGCTGACTGTGACCGCCGTCACCGCGCTGGCCGATGCCTGGCCCAGGCCGGTGTTTCACCGCTGGCGATCCAGCAGCCAGCGCCGTTTTTCCAGGATGCCATCGACCGCCTGGTCCAGCTGATCCAGCGCCGCTTTTTCGTCGAGTTCGCCGCGCACCATCCGTTCGGCCTGCCGCGCCAGCTTGGCGGCGATCCGCTCCCACTCCGGGATCTTGGGCAGCGCCGCGAGGTGGTCCAGCTGGATCCGAAACGCCTTGGCCTTGGAGTCGGCGGCCAGGAGCGGGTCGTCCCACGCCATGCGGCCCGGCGGCAGATCGCCTGACAGCCGGTAGAACCGGAGCTGCTGGGTGGGTTCGGCCAGGAAAGCCACCAGCTTGGCGGCCGCCTCCTTGCGGGGAGATCGGACCGAGACCGCCAGCCCGGCTCCGCCCGCCAGGGAGAGTCCCGGTCCGGGACCGTCGAAGGCGGGCAGGGGTGCCGTGCTCCAGGCATCCTGCATGGACTCGGGCAAGCGGCGGCGGAACTCGCCGAGATTCCAGGGGCCGCTCAGATAGATGGCAAAGTAGCCCTCGGCGAATTCCTGGTAGAGGTTGGCGATTTGGGTTTGCGCCAGGGTGGGAGCCAGGCCGTGGCGGAACAGATTCAGGTAAAAGCCGATCGCGCCGCGGAATGTCGGGCTACCGAAGTCGCCGTAGCGGTCGCGGTCGCGCAGCAGCTTCGCTCCCTGCTGTAGCGCCAGGATGGTCGGCAGTTCCCATTCGTTGGCCGGTGCCAGGATGGCGTAGCGATCTCCGTTTAGTCTTCGCAGCGAATCCATGGCTTCAAGCCAGCCCTGCCAGGTTCGCGGCGGCTCCGGCCAGCCGACCTGGGCCAGCAGATCGCGGCGATAGAACAGCACCCGGGTATCGGCATACCAGGGCAGGCACCAGAGCTTGCCGTCCAGTTGGTTGGCCGCCAGGATCGCCGGGAAGAAGTCCTGATGCACCGGCTCCGGCGGAAACGGTTCGAGGGCGCGTAGCGCGACGAATTCCGGAATCCAGGTGGTGCCCAGTTGGAAGACGTCCGGCAATGCATCGCCCGCGTAGGCGGTCAAAAGTTTTTCGTGGGCGGCGCTCCATGGGATCTGCTGGACCTTGACGGTCACGCCCGGATTGCGCCTTTCGAAATCGGGGAGCAACTGGCGGACCAGTTCGCCTTCCCGACCCATGGCCCAGAACTGCAGGACCACGGGGTCGGCCCCGGCCGGCAGAATGCAGGCTGGGGCGAGCGACAGAAAGGCGATCAGACAAAGTAGGTTGCCGGTTTTCATGCTGGCGCGGGTGGGGTTGGGTTAGCGGAGCGTAACCCAACAGGGACGGTGGCGGCAGTCCGGGATCGAGTGCTGGAAGCGACTCGCCAGGGTGATTGTGGGTAGGGGCAGCCGGCCGACGAAGGCGTCGCGCCGTGCGCGGGCTGAAGCTCCTTCCCGCCCGCGGAGGGCGGCGAAAATCGCCCGGATTCAGCCCAGAATCAGCGCTTCGTGGTTGCTGTCGTAACTCACCTGGCCAACGGCCTTGACCAGTTCGATGCGGAAGTCGGTATCGGCACTGTACTGGCCGTCGCCATTCACATCCACCAGGATCTGGCCATTGTGGTAAGCGATGCTGTTGTCGGCATCGATCGTAGCCGCCAACCGGGTCTTCCCTTCAACCTCCGACAGCAGGGTGCCGCCGCTCTTGAGCAGGTCCTCCATCGCAGCGCTGAAAGTGATCAGGCTGCCGCGGCCGTCGCGGACCACGTCGAACCCGCCTGCGGCCAGATCGCCGCTGCCCAGGCTTGTGGCTTCATAGCGGTAGGTATCTCGGCCACCGCCGCCGAACAGGTAGTCGTTGCCGGCCCCGCCGACGAGCAGGTCGTTGCCGCGGTTGCCCAGCAGGCTGTCGGCGCCGTCGCCCCCCGACAGCTGATCGTTGCCGTCCCGGCCCAGCAGCACGTCGGCGCCGCTGCCTCCCTCCAGCAGATCGTTGCCGGCGCCACCATCCAGGTAGTCGTTGCCGGCCCCGCCTTGCAAACTGTCGCCGTCGCGGCCGCCATAGAGATAGTCGTTGCCGGTTCCGCCGACGAGTTGGTCAGGAGCGGCCTGCCCGGAGTCATCGCCCAGCAGGATCTGGTCTTCCAACAAAATCCCCTGCAATTGCTCGCCTTCCAACGGGCGACCGGCGAAGTCCAGTCCACCATTGCCCTGTAAAATGAGCCGATCATGGGCGGCGTCGTAGATGACCCCGGAAAGGTGGCCGATCAGCTCGATGCGGAAGTCGGCGGTATCATTGAACGCCCCGTCGCCGTTTAGATCCAGCAGGAGCTGGCCGTTGGCGTAGGCGATGCTGTTGTCGGCATCCAGCCTGTCGCCCAAGGCCACGGTACCGTTGAGGGTCGATAGCGTCCGGCCACCGATCTTGAGTGCGGCTTCGATCCCGGCGCTAAAGTCGATCCGGCTGCCGGCTTCGTCGCGGATCAGGTCGTGGCCGCCGGCCACCAGATCGTCGTTGCCGAGGACTGCCGCCTCGTAGCGGTAGGTGTCGGTGCCGCTGCCGCCTTCCATCACGTCGGCGCCGCGGCCACCCACCAGCAGGTCGTTGCCGCGATAGCCCAGCAGGTTGTCGGCTCCGTCCCCCCCCAGCAGCCGGGCGTTGCCAAGGCCGCCCCAGAACATGTCGTTGCCGTTGCCACCCTCGAGCCGGTCGCGGCCGGGGCCGCCGTCGAGGTAGTCGTTGCCCCCCAGACCCTGCAACACATCCGCCCTCACCCCGCCGTAGAGCCGGTCGTTGCCTTCGTCGGCGGCCAGCTGGTCGCGCAGCTGCTTGCGGTGAAGGTCGCCCAACAGCACCAGGTCGTCCGGTACCGCAACCGGCGCCAGGAAGCCGGGACCGCCGGGGTCGCTGATGAAGCCATCGCGGGGGGCGCTGTCGTAGGCGCCGTTGTCCTGTAGCTGGAAGTCGACGCGGGTCTTGCCGCCTTCCAGCGGTACGATGGCGGTGGCGACGTTGCTCCAGTTGCCGTCGTTGTCCTGCTTCCAATACCCATTGACCGGTATGCTGCTGTCGACGAACACCGACATGTTCACCGTCGTGCCCGTGGCGACCCCGGCCAGGTCGAAACTGAGCACGCCGAGGGGCAGATCGACCCCGGCGGGAACATTGTCCGGCGGCGGTTCCACTTGGAAATGGGCCTGCACCGCGTCGCCACTGTTGGCCACGGTGACGTAGTTGGTCTGGCCGGTGACTAGGTTGCTGATCGGCAGGGACGTAACGTCCTGCTGGAGGATGTCGGCGACGCCGTCGCCATTGCCGTCACCTGCCGCTGATCCGCCAACACCGGGAACGCGGACTTCCAGTTCGGTGTCGACGCCGTCGCCGTCGTCGTCCACTTCCTGCACATTGGGGACGCCGTCATGGTCGCTGTCCTGGTTGCGCTCGGTGGTGTCGGTGACGCCGTCGTTGTCGGAATCGCCGTCCCGGTAATCGGGTACGCCGTCCTGGTCGGTGTCGGTGCCGGTGGCGCTGCCTTCGGTGTGGTCGGGAATGCCGTCTTCATCCACGTCCGACGACAGGGTCAGGGTGAAGTCCTGGCTGGCCGTGAGAGCGCCGCCGTCGGTGGTGGTGATCCTGATCGCGAGGCTGCCGGCATCGCCATCTCCCGGAGCCCCGCTGAAGCTGCGGCTGGCGACATCGAAGCTGAGCCAGGCCGGCAACGGGTTGCCGTCGGCCAGTTCGGCCGCGTAGGTCAGGGAGTCGCCCTGGTCCGGGTCGGCGAAACCGTTGCTCGGCAAAGCCAGCGTGAACGGCAACGCCACCGAGAACTCCTGGTCGGCGTAGGCTTGGGCCACGGCCGGCGCGTCGTTGGCGCCGGTGAGCTGTACCGTCAACACTTGGTTGGCGGAACCGCCGGCGCCGTCGGACACGGTCAGGGTGAATTGCTCCGTGGCGTCGGTCGACAGGGCATTGATGGCGGTGGCATCCGGCACGTAGACATAGGCGCCGCCGACGCTCGCCAGGTGCAGGGTACCGTAGTTGCCGACGATGGCCAGA
>VEPB01000325.1 GCA_012026715.1 Methylococcaceae bacterium
GCCACCGGATCGAAGCTGTTTCCGGGCCGCTGGAACACGGCGGCGAGCCCGATGATATATGCCAGCGAACACTATTCCACCGCGATGCTGGAAAAATTGGTGCACGGTAGCGGTTGCCTGCCTCCCAACCAGCATTTTGTCGAGATCACCCTCCCGAACGGGGTCAGTTACGAATTCCTCAGCCCCGCCCATCTGCCGGGATGGGACGAGCCCAGCGCGGCATCGGCCCGCAAGTTTGGGGAAAAGTGGCAGCTGGAAAACCGCTCCCTGCTGTTGTTCGTGCCCAGCCTGGTGGCGCGGATCGAGCGCAATGTGTTGATCAACCCGGCCCATCCCGATTTTCCGCGGATCACCACCGATCTCGCCCAGCCGGTCTGGTGGGATGCCCGGCTGTTCTGATTCCGCCGGCGCAATCAGTCGTTTTTCTGCAAATCCGCCAGGATCTTGTCCCGTACCAATTGCCCCGATAGGGTCACCATAGGCATGCCCCCGCCGGGGTTGACGCTGCCACCGACGAAGTAGAGGTTGCTGAGCTTGCCGCTGCGCTGTGGCGCCGTGAAGCCCAGGTTCTTGAAGCGATCCGCCACCACGCCGTAGATGGAACCCTGGTTGGAGTAGTAGCGGGCCTGGATGTCGCGGGGCGTCCACATTTCTTCACAGACGATGTGCTGGCGCAGATCGGTCAGCCCCATGCGTTCCAGCTTCACCAGCACCCGTTCCCGGAACGCTCGGTAATCCTCCGGCGTGAGCGGTTTGTCATCGCGCAGATGGGGGATGTGGGGCAGCACCTTGATGATCTCGCAGCCTGCTGGCGCCTGGCCGGGGTCGGTCTTGACCGGCGCCACCAGGTAGATGGTCGGGTCTTCGGAGAGGCGGCCGGACTTGAACACGGCGTCGAAGTGATCCTTGGGCCGGTCGGAATAGAAGAAGTTGTGGTGGGCCAGTTGCGGGTAAAGCGTGTCCACGCCCAAGTGCAGCACCAGGCCGGAACAGCTCGGCGCGAATTTCTTCAGGCCGCTCAGTTCGGCGGGCGAGGCGCCCAGCAGCTTTTTCATGGCGGGGATCACTTCCATGTTGGACACCAGGATGTCCGCCGGCACCACCTCGCCGTTCGCCAGCACCACCGCCGAGGCCTTGCCGTCTTCGTGGCGGATTTCGGTGATTTCGGAATTCAGGCGGATGGTGACGCCCAGTTCCACCGCCAGCCGCTCCAGCGCCTGTGCCAGCCGGTACATGCCGCCCTTCACGTACCAGAGGCCGTAGCCGAACTGGATGTGGGGCAACAGGTTCATCAGGGCCGGCGCGTCGTAGGGGGAGGAGCCGACGTACTTGATGAAGTAGTCGAGGATCTCCGCCAGCTTGTCGTCGCGGATGTAGCGGCGCACGCCCTGGTCCATGTTGCGGAATACGTCGAACCGCAGCAGGCTTTGCAGCGGGCCGTAGTGTTTGACCAGTTCCCAGAACGAATCCAGGCCTTTGGCGAAGTAGCCGGTCTCGGTGATCTCGCACAGCGCCTTGGAATAGGCCAGGAAGGCGGCGAAGTCCTCGGCGGCGCCCGCTCCCAGCTTGGCCAGTTCCCGGTCCATGGCTTCCGGTTCCGGGGTGAGGTCCACCACCGTGCCGTCCTCGAAGAAGTTGCGCCAGTGGGGCAGCACGGGCTCGAAGTTGACGTAGTCGTCCATGGACTTGCCGGCTCGTTCGAACAGGGCGCGGAAGATGTGGGGCATGGTGAGGATGGAGGGGCCCAGGTCGAAGCTGAAACCGTCCCGCTCCAGCACGTTGAGCTTGCCGCCGACCTTGTCGTTCTTCTCGATCAGTTCGACCTGGAATCCCTCCGTGGCCAGGGAGATGGCGGCGGACAGGCCGCCCAGGCCGGCGCCGATGACGACGATACGTTGCGGATGGTGCGGCCGGTTCATTCAGTACCCCCGTTTCCACGGCATGGTGAGTTTTAGGTTCTCCCAACGCTGGACCAGGTCCAGCGCCGAGTATTGGCGGAAAGCCTGCAGCGCCGGCCAGTTGCGGCGGATGCGCTCGAGCGGCGCTCCTTCGCCGAACACGAAGTCGACGAAGCCCCTGAGGTCGCGGTAGCCGTCTTCCGAGTAGGGAAACCAGTTGGGCTCGCGGGGCATGCGGCCGAGGTTGGTGAGGCCCGCCACCGGCTGGGTGAAGGCCAGCAGGCCCTCGGCGCCCCGGTAGCGGCCGCAGCCGCTGTTCCTGACGCCGCCGAAGGGCAGGCCGGCGTGGCCGATGTTCTTGATCACCTCGTTGACGGCCCAGCCGCCGACCCGCAGCCGGCGCGCCACCCGCTCGGCCTTCGCCAGGTCGAGGGACCAGACGCTGGCATTGAGCCCCAAATCGCTGTCGTTGGCCAGATCGACCGCCTGGTTCTCGTCTGCGAACGGCATGATGGGCAGCAGCGGACCGAAGGTTTCCTCCCGCATCAGCTTCATGGAATGGTCCACGTCCCACAGCACCACCGGCCGCAGGGCGTTGCCGTCGCGGCGCAGGGGCCCGGAGGCCTGGGCGCCGCGCTCGATGGCGTCGCGGTAATGGTCCTCGATGATGGCGAGCTGCCGCTCCGAGACCATCGGCCCCAGGTCGGAACCGGGCTTCAGTTCGGCCGCAGCGGCGACCACGGCATCGACGAAGCGCCGGTACAGGCCCTGCTGGACATAGCAGCGCTCCACCGATACGCAGACCTGGCCGGCGTTGCTGAAGGCACCGTACACCGCACCCCGCACCGCGCGCTCGAACGGCGCGTCGTCGAACACGATCATCGGATCCTTGCCGCCCAGTTCCAGAATCACCGGAATCGGATGGCGCGCGGCCCGGGCCATGATGGCCCGGCCGGTGGCGACGCTGCCTGTGAACAGCACCAGGTCCGGGCGGGCGTCGATCAGGGCGGCGCCGGTATCGCCTTCGCCGTGGATGAGCTGCACCAGGCCGGCCGGGATGCCGGCTTTTTCCAGCAGGGAACCGATCAGGTCGGCCACCGGCGAACTGAGTTCCGAGACCTTCAACAGCACGCCGTTGCCGGCGATGAGGGCGCCGATCAAAGGGGCCAGCGACAGCTGGAAGGGATAGTTCCAGGGCGAGATCACCGCCACCACGCCATAGGGGCGATGCTCGATGCGGGCGGTGGAACCGGGAAAGGCCAGGGGCGAGGTGATGACGCCGCGGGGGGCGAGAATCGCCGCCGCCTTGGCCTGGTAAAACTTCAGCAGATCCAGCACCGGATAAACCTCGCCCAGCAAGGTCTCGCTGGGCACCTTGCCGGCGGTCTGCCGGAGGGTTTCGACGATGAC
>VEPB01000388.1 GCA_012026715.1 Methylococcaceae bacterium
AGCCGGTTCAGCGATACCTTGATGGCCATTTCCCAAAGAGACGCCCGGCTGATGAACACGGCCTCGGCCTGATTGCAGACCAAATCGCGGACGACATCCGGCAGGCGCGGATGATTGGCTTGCCACCACAGCACCAGATGGGTGTCCAGCAATAACCTCATGGTGGGCTGTTCAGACAGTCGAATAGGTCGTCGACCGGAGCGTCGAAATCATCGGCGATCCAGACCTGCCCTTCCATCGCGCCGGGCGGCGCGATCTTGCCGGGCCGCTCGCGGTACCGGCTGAGCCGGGCGATGGGCTGCCCCGCCCTTGCAATGACCACATCCTCACCGCCCTCGACCTGTTCCAGCAACCGGGAAAGATGGGTCTTGGCTTCGTGGATATTGATGATCTGCATGGCGTGCATCCCTAGGTTAGCTAGGGGTTAGTTTATCAGAGACTGCATGATCGGACTCCCCGCTATACCCTAGGCTATTGAGCTCGCCCCACTAACACGTCAGCACCTTGGTGCATTCCTCGCCGAACTGGCTGATGACCCGGACGGCGATCTTCTTGCCTTTGGCATAGGAGATGGGATGAGAACGGTGGCCATAGATGCGGTCGAAGGCCGCGTCGTCGATTTCGATCTTTAGGGTCCTCTCGGCCCTGCGCTTGGTGGAGGCCTTGGCCAAGTCCGATAGCCCTCTCTTCCACTTGTCGAATTCGTCGCGGTCGCCGCCGCAGAAGAACACCTGCCGCACCATGAAACTGGAGCCGTCGTAGTCGTCGTCTACCATCCAGTAGGCGATGTCGGCCACCGAACAGGCCTTCACTTCATCCTTGATGGGGTCGTAGATATCCAGGCCGCGGATTTCGACTACCACAATGCTCTGCTCGTCATTCCGGCATGGATTGCCGGAATCCAGGTTACAGGGACGTGAGGCGTCCGAGCCATCCATGGCCTCTGGACCCCGGCATTCCCTGCCGGGGTGACGGGCATTGGCGGATTCAGCGGACACTGCAGGAATCAGCCCAATATCTGGCTCGCCGATGGTGACGAAGCTGGCGGCCTTCATGGTCAGGCCGGCTTGCAGCAGGTCGTTGGCGGTAGTCATCCTTGACCTGGTGCGGATTGTCGCTGGCGGTATCGGGGGAACAGAACATTCAGGCGTTCCCGGATGGTGATGCCGGGGGCCACCACCAGAAAGTAATCCGTGTAGCGGGTGTCGTTGCGGTACTCACGGCGGTTGAGATAGTGGTAGAGGATGAGGCAGGCGAGGGCTACGGTCTTGCCGGTGCCGGTCGCCATTTTGAAAGCCACTCGTTGCAGTTGGTCCGCCGTTTGGGGGCCGACGGAAGCCTGAGCCTCGCGCAGGCGCTGGAGCAGAGGGTCCCCGGATTGGATTTCTCCGCCACCTCGTTGATCCAGACGGCGGTTTCAATGGCCTATTGCTGGGCGAAGAACAGGCGCTGATGGTAGGGTCGCTCTGTGACCTTGAACCAGTGCTGCAGTAAGTCCCTCGTGACCCGGCTGGTAATTCCGCCATAGCCACCATCGCGGCATTCCCTGACCAAGTCGCGCAGCCGGTTTATCAAGTGCTCCTGGTAGTTGGCGCGATAGTCGTTCAGATCGAACAAGGTGCCCTGGTTCTGCTGCCCCAAAGGCACTTGCGGCACATCCGGCGTGAAGATTCGCCGGCCCGTCCGGATGTCCCGGTAATCCAGGTTGCCCTGAGTATCCGTGGCATAGTGCCGGCACGGTTCCTCGTAGGGCGAGTTCAGAATGGGGTTGTCCTGGGTGCGGGCCATGGCGAGTAACGCGGCCAATGCCGCTCCTTTTAAGGTCGCCGGAGTGTAGTAAAAGCGGCTGAACTCTCGAAATGGTCCCGCATGGGGGGGCGATTTGGAACTTCAAGACAAGAAGCCGACGGCTTACTTCGTCCGGCATGCGGCAGCGCCGTTCCGAAAACCCAGAAACGCGGCCGCCTAGTCAGGCGGCCGGCTCCTCAAGGCCTTCAACTGGCCATGCTTGTTCTTGCTGTCCAGCCGCCGCTTCTGCGATGCACGGGTCGGTTGGGTGGGCTTGCGCACCTTGCGAACCACGGCCGCGCTGCGGATCAGTTCCGCCAGCCGCTCCAGCGCGTCCTGCCGGTTCTGCTCCTGGGTTCGGTACTGTTGCGCCTTGATGACCACCACGCCGTCGCCGGTAATGCGCTGGTCGTTCAGGGCTAACAGCCTGTCCTTGTAGAACTCCGGCAGGGACGAAGCGCGGATATCGAAGCGCAGGTGAACGGCGGAAGAGACCTTGTTGACGTTCTGGCCGCCGGAACCCTGGGCGCGGATGGCCGTCAGCTCGATCTCCGTGAGCGCGACGCCGACCTGACGGGAGATTCGCAGCATGGCTCAATAGTGCGGCGGAATCTCCTGCACCGCCGGGTCGCTGGCTTCGGCCTGGACCGCCAGCCGCTGGACCCGCTCGACCAGATGCTTGACGGTGTTCTCAAGCTGATCGAGCTGTCCCTGCTGCCGGGCGATGACGTCGTTTAGGGCCAACACGGTGTCGTCCTGATAGGCGAGCTTGGTTTCCAACTCCACCAAGCGTTGCTCGATCGATTCCATGGCGCTATTTGTCGCCTTTCAGCAGGTCGCCCAGGCCGGCGAAGGCCTTGAAGGTGGTCGCCGTATCCTGGCGGCCCTGGGCGTGGCCTGCCTTGGAATGGCCGGCTTCGAGATAGCGCGAGTGCTCGTTGTCGTGGCAGTAGAGGCACAGCAGTTCCCAGTTGCTGCCGTCCGCCGGATTGTTGTCGTGGTTGTGGTCGCGGTGGTGGACCGTGAGTTCCTGCAGGTTCTTCAGGGTGAACTCGCGGGCGCAACGTCCGCAGACCCAGGGATACATTTTTAGGGCCTGGGCCCGGTATTCCTTTTCGCGGTCATCCCGCTGGGTGCGGGCCTGGGCCACGATGCGGTCGAGCTTGGCCTGGTCGGGTTTTTTCATTGTATTTTTCCTGTTCTTGTAGAGCCATGCCCGGAATTTTGGCGATTTACGGCGAAGCCGGCTAGCCTCCTTTCATGCAATTGTCGGTCGCTCTCTTCAATAACGCACAGTGATCATCCGGCCCTGCGGGCCACCGTCTCCCGGGGAGAGAAGGCAACAAGGCGCGGCTATCAGCCGCTGGTTCCTGAACAGGCTTCAGCGCGCCACCCGGTGCATTTCCGGAAGCGGCGAACCGACCCGCGGCGGAGCCAATTCCCGGCGGTCGTCAACGGTCAATGCCCTCGCCGGCACGGCTGGAGCCCGACCCAAGTGCCCGACCCCATGGGCCAAATCGAGTTCCGTCGCTCCAGTTTCGCATACATGGTTTATTTTTGTACGGGCCGGTCACGCCTATCCCGAAACTTACCGGTGGCAAGCCGTGCCCGCCACAGTATCTGGCTGGCCGACGGCAACCGACCTGAATCGATCGACTCCGGAGCCCCCATGCCTCAAGCCCTTGCGACACCCCGATTCCATCTCCCGCTGGCGGCCATGCTGCTGACGCTGCTGTCAGGGCCGGTATCGGCCAAGGAAACCTTCGAACTGATGACACTCACGGATCAAAGCGGAGTCACCAGCTCGGGACTCTACAACAGCGACCGGCCGGCGATGTCGTCGGACGGCCGCTTCGTGACCTTCCGTTCCGACGCGGATGACCTGGTGGCCGCTGCCACCGGCCAATTCCACATCTTTCTGCGGGACAGCCAGAGCGGCACGACCGAGCTGATCAGCGCCGCTGCCGATGGCACCGAAGGCAACGCGGGCAGCGAAAACTCCGACGTTTCCGACAACGGCTGCCGGGTGGTTTTCGAATCCAATGCGAGCAATCTGGTTGGCGACGACACCAACGGCCGCCAAGACATCTTTTTGCGGGACCGCTGCGCCGAGCCGCCGAGCCTCCGCCGCATCAGCAAGCTGACGGACGGCAGCCAAACCAGTGCCCAGAATTTCGACCCCGACATCACTCCGGACGGGCGCTGGGTCGTCTACCAAAACGACGATCTCGGCGTGGTGCGTTATGACGTGTTAAACGACACCCTTGTGGCGCTGACCGGCGACCAGAAAACCGGCAGCCATCCCTCCATCAGCGACGACGGCTCACGGGTCGCCTTCTACAGTTCGGTGCCCCTGATTCCGGCGGACACCAATGGGGTGTGGGACATCTATTTGTGGGACGCCGCCGACGGGCTGAGCCTGGCCAGCACCGGAGCCGACGGCACGGCGCGCGACCAAGGGGATGAGAGTTCCAGCCGCGTCGTGGAACCCGCCATTTCCGGCGACGGGCGCTACGTCAGTTTCTCCACCACCGCCTCCAATCTGGTCGCCAACGACACCGGCGACCATCAGGACGTGTTCGTCAAGGACACCCAGGGCGGCGCCCTGATCCGGACCAGCGTCACCGGCACCGGCCAGCAGGGCAACGGCGACAGCCCGACCGAGCAAGGCGGGCGGGCGGCGCTGTCCCGCGACGGCACCTGGGTCGCGTTCCAGACCATCGCCATGAATCTCACCGGCGCGGAAAAGTCCGGCAATTCCGGCACCGTGATCCACAACATCCATACCGGGGAGACCCTGGCTCTGCACGCCGCCGGCAACTTCTCCGACGGCATCCGCCCCGCCATTTCCAACGACACCTATGGTCGCTTCGTGGCCTTTTTCTCGGCGAGCAGCCTGGACAGCCGCCACAGCAGCTCCGGCGTGTTCCGGTTCGACCGCCACCAGCTACCGGTGGCCGTCGCCAAGATCGACGCCGCCACCGTCCAGCCCATCGCCGCCAACGACACGGTGACCCTGGACGGCAGCGCGAGCAACAACGAGCCCAACGCCAAGTACTTCCTGCCCAAGCCGACTCCGGACCTTAGCTACCGCTGGAGCCAGACCAGCGGCCCGGAAACCGTGACGCTGAGCAGCGCCACCACAGTCAAGCCGACCTTCACCCCCACCCAGGACGGCAATTACACCTTCCAGCTGGTGGTCAACGATACCGAGGAGGACAGCGCGCCGAGTACCGTGGTCGTGACCGTCGGCAGCGTCAGCAATCAGAAACCGCTCGCCAATGCTGGCGCAGACCAGACCGGCATCGCGGTCGGCGCGACGGTCACGCTGGACGGCAGCGGCAGTTCCGATCCGGATGGCCACTCCCTCAGCCACGCCTGGATTCAACTATTTGGGCCGGAGACCGACCTGGTGGGCGCCAACACCGCCTCTCCTTCCTTCCAACCCGCCGCCGCGGGGACGTACATTTTCCAATTGGTGGTCAACGACGGCACCACCAACAGCGACCCGGCCTTCGTCAGTATCGATGTCGCCGGTTCCCCAAGCGGCTCCGGCCTCTCGGCGGACCCCGGCACCAACGGCACCGGCTTCCTGGGCGTCGCCTACCGCCTCGACGGCCGCGGCAGCAAGGACCTGGACAGCGGCAAATCCAAGGGGCTGCGTTACCTGTGGACGATCGAATCCATGCCCGATCATCCCCTGACCGGCACTCCCGCGGTGTTCAAGCTGGTCGGCGCCCATAGTGCCCGCCCCCGCTTCGTCCCGCCGCTACCGGGCACCTACGTGTTCGCCCTGCGGGTGGTCAAGGGCGGCGTCACCAGCCCCGCCAGCCTGGTCTCGGTCCAGGTCGGCGGCAGCATCCTGGTCGACGCGCCGGCGAAGGACGAGGTCTGGACCACCGGCCTGCAAACCCCGGTCACCGTGCGCTGGAATTATGACGGCTTCTCGCCCAAACAGAAATTCTTCGTGGCCCTCATCAGCAGCGCCGCCCCCTGCAGCGGCGCCTGCCTGCTGAAGAAAGGCATCAAGGCCGGCGCCGCCAGCTCGCAGGAAATTCAGGTCACCCTCGCCGGCCGCAAGGCCCAGCAACTGGCCGGCCAGTCGGCCGTGGTGCTGGTCTGCGCCCCCAAGATCGGCCACAACGAACCGGTATGCGGGCAGAGCGGGACGATCACCCTTCAAGGAGGGGAGTAAATCCGTTTCAACGGTTAACGCAGACCAAGCCAAATTCAAATCCGCGTGGCGGAGGTCTCGAGTCGGAGCGTCTCCAGCCGGCGATAGGGTACATCGAGCCAACGGCGCGCCAGCTCCAGCGAATCCGGGGTTGCACTGTGCCGTTTGCCGGCGGTGTCGCTTCTGAACGGATGCGCGGGCCATTTGGCGTCGTGCCGCGCGATCTCTTCCATGGTGAGGCGCTCGGCCGGGCTGAGATCAAGATGGAAGTGATCGGCGACGGTAGTCCACAAGGCATCGGGAAGTTCGCGGTAATTCACCAGCCGGCCATTGGGGAAGGTGGTCATGGCCCGTTCCGCGGCATGCAGGATCGCCGAAAAGACCCGCGCGCCGTACTCCACGGGCTGGTAGGCCATGGCAACCTCCTGTTCGGGGACGACGAAGCTCGCATGCAACGTACCGGGGATCAGCTGCGAACCCGGCTGCCGCTGGTGCGAGACCAGCACCTCCACCGGATTCCGGTAAAGGAAGATCCAGGGCGTATCGGCAAAAGCGCGCAACAGCAGGTCGGCCCAGGCAATATGCCACGCATCGAGTTTGATGAAGAGTCGGCGGTCGGCATTCCGCCGCGGCTGCCCGAGAGCGGACGTCAGACCCCGGACCAGCGCCAGCCGCCTGTCTTCGCTCAGCGCGGCGTCCTCGTTCAGCAGGCCGAACAGGGTATCCAGCGGTTCCGCCTCGGACAACACCACGCTGTCGGTCAGGCTGGCCAGTGCTTGCGCGGCCAGAGTCGATCCGCAGCGGCTCATATGGAACACGAAACCGGCGGGCGACAGGCCAGGTAGGCTTGGGGCCCGCTCCAGGAGGGTCTCGATGGGCGTGCGGCGGCGAAAGACCTCGTTGAACGGACGCCGCATCAGACCGGTCATGGTCTGGTGAAAGAAGGGCTCGACGAAGCGCCGTTCCCCCATATAGCCCCACTCCACGAAAACGCCTCCGGCGCCACGGCTCAGAAAGAACGGCACCCATCCGGCCAGCGGGTCGGTCCCGCTCACAGCAAATGCCTTTCGAGCCAGGCCCGGCGGCCCGCCTGCATTGCCTGTTGCAGCTCGGTTTCGTCCAGGGCAAGCCCTAGCTCGGCGGAAATCGCCAGACAGACCGCGACGAATTCCCGCCGGTCGGTAATCTCGCGCAACCTGACCTGCAAACCGGGATCTCCGAGTATCCGTTCGAGGAACGTTTCCATCGCCACAGGGATTCAGCCGGAAGCCGGCAACATGCCGCGCAGCCAGTCGTTGACCTCGCAGTCGAGGACCATGTGTATGCGATCCTCCCCCCCTCCGTTGGTGACGCCATGCGGCAGATTAAAATTGCCGTACCAGCATTCGCCGGCACCCCAGCGCCATTCCCTTCCGCCGATGAGGAACCGCACCCCGGGATTGGTCTGGACGACCACGTGCAGCCGCGCATCGCGATCTTCCAGGCTGAGGTTATAGTCCTTGTGCTCCTTGACGACGGCGCCGGCTCCCAGCCGCAGTAGGCGTACCGACAACAAAGGACAGTCGAAGCTCGCCAGCACCTCGCGGAAGTAAGGGCTGCGCGCCAAAGCCTCGGTGCCGGCATAACCGTCCCGCGCGAGCGGGTCGGCGTAGTGCGGGAGTACGCTGCCGGCCACGGCTCGCAACGACACCACGCTCCAGTCTCCGCTATAGAGCCGGTGGTTGAAATGGGGTCGCCATTCGTCGGCGTGGATACCCGCAAGATCGGCGCGCAGACGGACGGGATCGAAGGCGAGGGGCAAACGAAGGGCAGCGGTCATGACGGCGAGGGGAGGACGTTGGCCGGTAGTCGAAAGAGGGTAATGGCTGCGGCAGCCGAAATCCAGGAATCGTCGCGCCTCTCCGCGACCGCAGTATCGCGGCCGGGTGGAAACGGAACGGGGAGAGAGTTTGCAAGTTTGCCGGTCGGGTGTAGCATCGGTGGCGCCCATTGCTTGGCAGCATGAAGGACATGGGCGTTTGCCAATTTCCGCAATCCATGGTGGAGGTACCGGATGGAAGGTTACTTAGGAACAATTCTCCCCGTCGGCCTGCAGTTTGCGCCGCGAAACTGGTCCGACTGCAACGGCCAGGTACTCAACGTTTCCCAGAATGCGGCGCTGTTTTCCCTGCTCGGTGCGATCTACGGTGGCGATGGCCGCGCCACCTTCGCGCTTCCGAACCTGCTCGGCCGCTTTCCTCTGGGGTTTGGAACGACTCCTGGAACAGCCAACAACTTTACCCAGGGGGCAACCGGCGGCGTGTCGTCCGTGACGCTGACCGCCAACAACCTGCCGCAGCACGTTCACCCCGCGACCGCCTCGGCGAGCGTCACGATGTCGGGAATGTCGGTGACTCTGCCGCCGTTCAACGCCACTGCGTCGACCAATACGCAGGTACAGGCCGTCAACGGCAGCGGAGCCCAGCCCGCCGCCACTCTCGGCAGTTATTTATCGGGCGTGACGGCGGAATACGGGGGTGATACCGTACCGGCGAAGCTCTATGCCACCTCTCCATCGGCAGGCACCGTGACCCTCGGCGGCGTCTCCAGCACCACCAGCGTCAGCGTCACCCCCGGCGGCCCCGCCGGCGTGGCCGGCGCACCTTCTGCGTCGGTCGCGGTCGCGGTCGGCGCGAACTCGACCACCTCGAACCCGCTACCTACCATGCCCCCGTACACCGCGGTGCGATTCATCATCGCCGTACAGGGGCTGTATCCGTCACGAAACTGAGAAATACGCCGGAGACGGCCGGGACATGCCGCCGTTTCCGGCCGATTCCTCACGGGCTTGTGCGGTTGCCGGAAAAGGTCCGCCTGCAGCTCCTCGTCAAAACCTGACCATCGCGCGACGACCATGCTGAATGAATTGTCGGCCGACCACTTCCGCGGCCACATCGGAGAGACCTTTTTGCTGCTGGTCCCCGAGGGCCCACCCTTGGATTTGGTACTGACGGAAGTCGAAATCAACCCGCGCGCGCGCATGCCCAATGTTTTCCCCGGCCGGCGAATTCCATTTTCCCTGGTGCTGAAGGGGGATGCCGACCAGTCGTTGCGGACGGGGGTGATGCCCTTGCAGCATCCGAGACTGGGTACCCTTCCCGGATTGTTGATCAACCGGGTGATGGCCCCCGATGGCGTGTTCGATCCGCATGCCTGGTATCAAATCTGCTTTACCTGAGCACAGCGCGCATTCGGTGTCTGCCTCGCCGCAGCACGCCGGTGCCGGCCCGGTTTTCGATCCCTATCTTCAGGCCATCGAACGGTTTTCGGCCGGCCGCTGGTCCGACTGTCGCAGGCTTCTGGATCGACTGCCGACCGACCAGTCGGAGCGGGTCGAGGTCCTTCAGCTACGGGCATTGGCCGCACTTCAGGATCACTGCACCGACGAGGCGGAAGATTGCTTCCGCCGGCTGCTCCGGCTTCAAGCCGATCATGCCGACGCCTGCTTTCATATCGGCCTGCTGGCAGAAGCGGGCGGCATGACGGAAGCGGCGGAGGCCGCCTTCCGGCGCAGCCTCGCCCTCCGTCCCGAGTATTTGGAGGCACGCTACCGGCTGGGACAGCTGCTGCACCGGAATGGCCGACTGGGGGAGGCGGAGCCGGCCTATCGGGAAGTGATCAGGCAGCGCCCCCGATCCGCCGAGGTCCATGTTCTATTGGGCGGACTGTTGCGGAACGGCGGGCGCCGACAGGAAGCGGAGGAGATATTGCTGCGAGCCCGGCGTCTGGAACTGCCGACGGCGGAATTGCGCTACCGCCTGGCTGCGGAACTGGAGCGAAACGGATGCGTGGAGGAAGCGGAGGAGGAGTACCGGCGTGCGCTGGAACTCAAGCCGGATCTCCTGGAACACCTTATCAACTTGGCAGGCAGGCTGAAAGAAGCTCGCCGCCTGCCGGAGGCGGAGACCATTTACCGTCAGATCCTGCGGATGCGACCGGAATTCGCCCCGGCCCACAACAATTTGGGCTTGCTGGCGATGGAAGCTGGCCGGGCCGCCGAAGCGGAGGCTGATTTCCGTCGGGCGCTGTTCTACCGGCCGGACTTCACCGAAGCCATCCACAATCTGTCGTGTCTGCTGCTGAAGGGCAAACGCCGGCTGGCGGAGGCAAGCGATTTATGCGAGCAGGCGCTTCGCCTCGCCCCCGGCCATGCCGCTGCCTTCAACCAGCGCGGCATCCTGGCGCTGGAAGCAGGCCGTCTGGCGGACGCCGAAAATGATTTCCGGCAGGCGAGGCAGATCGCCCCGGAGAACTGCGACGCCGCCTGGAACTTGGGCATTGTCCAGTTGCTGCAGGGCAATATGAAAGCCGGCTGGGCGGGCTACGAATTTCGCTGGAAGGCGGCATTGAGCGCACATCGGCGCGACTTCGAGCAACCGCTGTGGGACGGTCGTCCCTTTCCCGGAGAGACCCTGCTGATTTATTGCGAGCAGGGACTGGGCGACAGCATCCAGTTCGTTCGCTACCTGCCTGCCGTTGCGGGCCGTGGCGGCAAGCTAATCCTCGAATGTCCCGCCGAACTGGTCCGGTTGTTCGCCGAAGTTCCCGGCATCGACCGGATCATCCCCCAGGGAACGCAGCTTCCCCCATTCGACCGTCAATGCCCTCTGCTGAGCCTGCCCGGGCGATTGGGCACGGAGCGCCGCAGCCTCCCGTTGACAACCCCCTACCTCGCGGCACCGGCGCAATCCAGGTCGACCGTGCCGACTCTGGCGGCGGCAGCCGAAGCAGCGCTGAAGGTGGGTCTGGTCTGGGCCGGCAACCCGCACCACAACAATGACCTCAACCGCTCGATCGATTTCTCCATGCTGTCTCCCTTGCTCGACCTGCCGGGCATCACTTGGGTGGTCCTGCAACGCGAGCGCCGGCCGGCCGATTTCGAGACCTTGGCGGCCCGGCGCGGCTGGCTCGATCCCTGGGCGGGCGCTGCGGACGGATTGGCGGATTTCGCCGACACGGCGGCGGTCATCGAGCAGTTGGATCTGGTCATCGGCGTGGACACCGCCTTGATCCATCTGGCCGGCGCCCTCGGCAAACCCACCTGGGCGTTGATTCCCTACAATCCGGACTGGCGATGGCGGGGAGAGAGCGAAAACAGTGCCTGGTACCCCACCCTGCGGCTGTTTCGCCAGCCCCGTCGAGACTCCTGGCCGGACGTGATCGAGCGGATCACCAAGGAACTGGCCGCGCTGGCCGGGAGCGGAGCCGAGACAGCCGTCGTAGTGGACGCGGCCCCTGATCTGCCGCCGCCCCCGGCACCATCGCCGGAGTTCGCCGTCCCCCGGCTGCCACCCGACCGGCGCATGGTGGCGGCCAGACATGGCGTGTTTCTGTACGACAGCGCCGATGGCTGCATCGGCCACGCGCTGGAAACCTGCGGCGAATACGGCGAGCACCAAGTCGCCCTGCTGCTGCAGCTGCTGCGTCCCGGCGACACGGTCGTGGAAGCGCGGGCCAACATCGGCGTCTTCACCCTGCCCATGGCCAAGGCCGTGGGGCCGGCGGGGCTGGTGCTGGCGGTCGAGTCCAACCCGGTGGTATTTCACACGTTGAATGCCAACCTGGCACTCAACGCCCTGGAAAATGTACGCTCCTACCCCTATGCCGTCGGCCTGAGTCCCGGCAGCGCGGAAGTCCCCCCGTTGAATTTCGCCGGTCCCGGCACGTCCGGCTTTTCCCGCATCGCCGACCGGCACCCCGTGCCCCTCATCCGGCTGGACGACCTGTGCCGCGACGTGACGCCGCGCCTGATCAAGATCGGCATGGGCGTTTCGGAAACCGACATCTTGCTGGGGGCGGCAGAACTCATCAGTCGCGCCCGTCCGCTGCTGTATGTGGAAAACGGAAGGCCGCCCCAAGGCGCGGAAATTCGCCTGTTGCGCCGAATGGGGTACCGGTTGTACTGGCATACCCCGCCGCTGTTCAACCCCAACAACTACTTTCGCCTCGCGGACGATCCCTACGGTGGCGAAATCATCGTCAACATGCTCTGCATTCCGGCCGGCAGTTCTCTCCGGGTGCGCGGGCTGCCGGAGGTGGGGGCGGATAACGGGCTACCCCGGATCGGTCGAGAACATTTCGCCGGCGACGTTCGACCGAGCCACGAACACCCGGCAAGAATCGGGGCCACTTGACCCATTGCGCGTCGCCGCACCTTCCTGCCCGCCATCGACCCGCCCGGCCTCTTCCGCGAAAATTGACTGCAGCAACGGCGATCGCGCGCGGCGACGTCTTACGGCGCTGGCGGATACCAGACCATCCGTTCGAACGGAACCTGGATCTCCTCCACCACGAATCCCATGTCCAGATAAGCCCGTTTGGCCCGCAGATGATCGCTGCGCGCGATCAGCGCCACCGGTGTCATGGCCTGTGCGGCGACCGTCTGGACGGCCTGCAACACCTTGAGTCCGAACCCCTTGCCGCGGGCGGCGGGGATCAGCGAGATGTCCACGACCCGCGCCTCGTTGGAGCCGAAATCCAGCACCAATCGGCCGATACGCTCGCCCTGATACTCGACGATGAAATACATGGCGTCGGGAAACAGATCCCCGGCACCCTCCCGCTGGGCTCGGTATTGCAAGTCGATCAACGCTTCGATGAATTCTTCACCGGCGTCAATCTGCCGCAAATCCTCACGAGTGCTGCGGTAAAGGGATTCAAGAAACCCTTGATCTGACGGTCGGGTCGGGCGCAATCCCAAACCGGCCGGATGTGGAATGCAGAAAGAACGCATGGATCAATCCCTCGCGATCACAGTTGCGCAGATAGTCCTATCCCATTGACTTGCGGCGATGCTGCAAGAACCGCACGCCGTTGATTTTGTAAATCACGGAGAAACGGGGTTTCCCGGTGACGGGCGCTGATGTGGCCAACAATAAACTCCCGGAACTCCCCGACGGATATTTCTGAGCGCAGTCCCGATGGGATCGCATTAAAGCCCCTCTCCCTGCGGGAGAGGGGTTGGGGTGAGGGCCCGGGCGCCTCGTGCTTGCGGTAAGCGTGGTGAAACATAGGCCTTGGCCCTCACCCTGCCGCTCCTCCAAGCGCATATACGTCCTTTTGAGTCGCGGACCTTCCCGCGGGAAGAGGGTTCCAGATTTCGACCCGATGGGCTCTGGCTCCCTGCCTCGATAATTCGAGGGGTTATTTTGGGCCACATTCTTAGGAAGAACCGAGCCTCTTATTCCGCTGGATCCGAATGACTTCAGCACTCGGCCAATTGTCGTCCGACATCTCCTCCGGCGCAACGGTTCAGCACGGCTCCGCCATTTCCAACGACCGCCCGAGAGCCGGCTGTTCCGGTGACAGCCCCTCGCTCTGGCAGAGCGACCGTTTTCATCTACTCTTTGCATCACACGGACGGCAAGTTCGTCTTGCCTCCAGGCGCTGCCCCCACGATAAAGTTTCAACCACCGCGTCACACATCGGATCTGGGAAAGTTCAGCGTCAAGCAATGACGCTGATCAGAATGGAGGCCAGGATGAAAAGACTCACGGACAATGATGGCATGTTCCAACAGGAATTCGGTGTTCCTGATCGCGCCATCGACCGAAGCGATCCCTTCTACGACCTCGGAGCCACAGTCCCCGGCGGCGTTTCTTCAGATCGAGGTTCCGCACCCGCCTCGATAGCCGCCGAATCGGGCGACACGACAACCCGAACCGTCGACCCGCCAACTGCCGACACCCCGATCACGGCCGCCGCGCCGCCGCCAGCCGATGCCGGCGGCGCGGTCACCGTGCGCGAAGCCGATCCGGCGGTGAACGGCGGCCGGCTGGAAGTCGTGTTCATCGAATCGAACGTCCCCGACATTCAGGTGCTGGTGAACGGCGTAAAGCCGGGGGTCGAAGTCGTCCTGCTGGAGGCCTCTCGGGACGGCTTGGCGCAGATGGCCGGATATCTGGAGGGGCGGACGGACATCGATGCCATCCATATCGTCTCCCACGGTGCCGA